>WFUI01000181.1 GCA_015485035.1 Mariprofundus sp. | reverse complement strand
TTGCGCCTGAAAATGAAAATGGCGACAATTGAAGGGGCAGGCGATGGCAGCGATAAAACCAGCGTCGATGACATTTTACAGCACTCTGGTGATGACGATGAAGATGGCGGGCTTAAACTGTCAATCTGACAAATCGGCTATCGTTATAATATTACAAGGCCAGTAAAAAACTGGTCGCATTCAGAACATCAGGGTTGACTACCCCACCCATACACGTGCATTTCGGAACATGCGCATCCACGGCCCGTCTTCTCCCCATGTGTCCGGATGCCACGAATACTGGCTGCTGCGGAACATGCGCTCCGGATGCGGCATCATGATTGTGAAACGACCATCTTCTGTAGTGAATCCGGTCAGACCGTCCGGCGAACCGTTCGGGTTGTGTGGATACGTCTCTGCAGCCTTGCCATCCGGACCCAGATAGCGAAGCGAAGCCTGTACATTGGCGCGCTGTTTATCCGAGTCGAATGCAGCCCGCCCCTCACCATGGGCAACCACCAGCGGCAACTTCGAACCGACCATGCCGGAAAGAAAGATCGAGGGTGAATCGAGCACTTCCACCTGCAACAGCCGTGCTTCAAACTGCTCAGAACGGTTGCGCTCGAAATCCGGCCAGTTTTCTGCTCCTGGAATTATCGATTTGAGTGATGACATCATCTGACAGCCATTACAAACACCCAGAGCAAAAGTATTGCCGCGGTGAAAAAAAGCATCGAACTGATCTCGCGCCCGTTCATTGTAGAGTACCGACATGGCCCATCCACGACCTGCGCCGAGAACATCGCCAAAGGAAAATCCGCCACAGGCAACCAGCCCGTAAACATCATCCAGATTAAAACGCCCCTCAATGATATCGGACATGTGAATATCACGGCAATCAAATCCGGCACGATCAAAAGCTGCTGCCATTTCAATCTGGCCGTTCACACCCTGCTCCCGCAATACCGCTATTTTCGGCCGATGGCTATTCACATACGGCGCACAAATATTCTCTGCCGGATCAAATGACAGCTCGGCAACCAGTCCAATATCACCCCGATCGGCAATTGCATCATATGCCTCTGCCGCACAATCCGGATGATCGCGCAATGCCTGCATGCGGAAGCTCGTTTCAGCCCATAGTTGCTGTAATTCCTGTACATGCGCCTCAAACAGGGTTTCACCATGAGAAGAAAATATTATCTGGCGACCGGAAGTCGGCCGGCCGATGCGATGGGCGACTTGAGCCAGGCCTGCATCAGCCAATACATTCATCACTTTCTCACTGTCTGATTTACACACCTGAACGACAGCGCCGAGCTCTTCGCTGAACAGCAAAGACAGGGCCTCTCCAGCCAATGCATCCAGTCGGATATCCAAACCGGCACGTGCTGCAAAAGCCATCTCGACAAGGGTCACAAACAGACCGCCATCGGAACGATCATGATATGCCAGCAATAACCCCTGACGATTCAACAGCTGCACTGTTTCAAAAAAGGCTTTGAGCAATGCCGGGTTATTCACATCCGCAGCGTCATCACCTGTTGCACCATAAACCTGTGCCAGGGCCGAACCGCCCAGTCGATTTCGCCCCTCACCCAGATCAATCAGAATCAGATCGCTATCACCCTGATCCAGTTTTAGTTCAGGCGTTAATGTCCTGCGCACATCACATGCCGGTGCAAATGCGGAAATAATCAGTGAAAGCGGCGAAGTCATTTCCCTTTGTTCAGTTTCTCCATTGTCACGACTGACCTGCCATACTGATTTCATCGATAATGAATCCTTTCCAACCGGAATGGAAATACCGAGTTCAGGGCACAGTTCCATGCCCACGGCCTTGACCGTATCGTACAGAGCAGCATCTTCGCCTGAGTGACCACAAGCCGCCATCCAGTTGGCGGAAAGTTTTACATCACCGATTTTCTCAATGGCCGCGGCTGCAATATTGGTCAATGCTTCTCCAACCGCCATACGCCCGGATGCAACGGCATCAAGCACCGCAACCGGTGTGCGTTCACCCATCGCCATCGCCTCGCCTGTGTATCCGCAATAATCGCTTGCCGTTACCGCCACATCGGCTACCGGAACCTGCCAGCGACCTACCATCTGATCGCGTGCCACCAGCCCTGTCACTGAACGGTCTCCAATGGTGATCAGAAACTCTTTACTGGCTACGGCCGGCAGTTTCAGGACACGTTCAACAGCTTCTTTCAAGTCAATGGAAGCCATATCCAGAGCTACGCCGGCTGTCTCTTTCCGGCTTACATCACGCGTCATCTTCGGTGGCTTACCAAGTAATATATTCAGTGAAAGATTCACCGGCTGATTGCCGAACTCGGGGTCGTTGACCACCAAATCCCGCTTCTCTGTTGCTTCACCGAGCACGGCAAACAGACAACGCTCCCGTTCACAGATTTCAGTGAAAAGCTCACGTGATTCCGGTGCAATTGCCAGCATATAGCGTTCCTGTGCCTCGTTGCACCAGATTTGCATCGGGCTCATGCCCGGTTCCATATTATGGACGGCACGCAGGTCTACCCAGCCACCCCGACCGGCATCATCGATCAGTTCCGGCACCGCATTGGATAAACCTCCGGCACCGATATCGTGGATAAACAGAATCGGATTCTGATCGCCCATCTGCCAGCAGCGATCAAGTACTTCCTGACAACGCCGTTCCATTTCCGGGTTGCCCCGTTGCACCGAATCAAAGTCCAGGGATTCAGCATTGGCACCTGTATCCATACTCGATGCCGCTCCGCCACCAAGACCGATCAGCATCGCTGGACCGCCCAGCTGAATAATCAGGCTGCCTGCGGGCACTTCCTTTTTATGTACATGTCGTGCATCAATATTACCTACGCCACCTGCAATCATGATCGGCTTGTGATACCCGCGCAGTTCATCCCCTATCTGTTGCTCATAGGTGCGAAAATAACCGGCCAGATTCGGGCGCCCGAACTCGTTATTAAAAGCCGCCGCACCGATCGGGCCTTCGATCATAATATCAAGTGCGGATACAATGCGCTCGGGCTTACCGTAATTCATTTCCCATGGCTGTTCAAAATCCGGAATACGTAGATTGGAAACCGAAAAACCACACAATCCTGCTTTTGGTTTGGAGCCAACACCTGTTGCTCCTTCATCACGAATTTCACCACCGGAACCGGTAGCAGCACCGGCAAATGGAGAAATTGCCGTTGGATGATTATGTGTCTCCACCTTCATCAGAATGTGGGTATCATCATCATGAGCCCGGTAATGCCGGTCGGCATCCGGATAAAAACGACTGCTTTCCCCCCCTTCAATGACAGATGAATTATCACTGTAGGCCACCAGCGTACCTTCCGGATTCAACTGGTGTGTGTTGCGAATCATGGAGAACAGCGAACGATCCTGCTCTTCACCATCAATAATCCAGCTGGAATTGAAAATCTTGTGCCGGCAGTGCTCGGAATTGGCCTGAGCAAACATCATCAGTTCTGCGTCGGATGGGTTACGGTTCAGTTGTTTGAAATTCTCCAGCAGATAATCAATCTCGTCCTCGGCCAACGCCAAACCCATCTCACGATTGGCTTCCTCCAGGGCTTCCCGCCCACCGGAAAGGATATCGATGATAGCCAAAGGTTGTGGCTCATGGTGCATAAATAACCGGCAAAGTTCGCTAACATCGGATAATACCGTTTCGGTCATACGATCATGCAACAGCGCGGATACCATCGCGTGCTGGCCATGATTGATGCCGGAAACACGGTAGGCGATACCACGCTCAAGCCGGATCAGACCAGACAATCCACACAGACCGGCAATATCTGTCGCCTTGGATGACCATGGGCTGATGGTGCCAATGCGGGGCACGACCAGAAAAAAACCGTCGGCAGTATGTTCAGCGAACACGTCGGCTTTATGCCCCAGCAGTCGGGCCAGTTGCTCCGTTTCCGAATCTGCCCATGACTGAACCACTTCGGCAATATGGATATAATGGGCGCTGATTTCTTCCGGTACGATTCCCTGCCGGGACATCGCGTCAGCAAGCTTGTCACGACGAAAATCCGATAATGCGGCATCGCCTTTCAGAGTAAGAATTCGGGAAGAGTCAGGTTGCATGGTCATGCTCGCATCCTATGAGCAAACGAGCGGAAACCAAGTATCAATCATTAGTCAGGAAACTCTTGTTTTTTCAAAGCGCCCCTGGAACTATCAAAGTGTCGGCAGTTTGATTTCCTTGTACCAACTGACGGGGAAGGTGCAGACAGGGCATTTTTCTTCCGGTAAGGCAGTCAGTGTCGAACCACAGTTCTGGCAAACGAAGTAACGTACCTTTGTTGACCGGAAACGCTCCGCCAGGATGCCGAAAAAGATTCCGGTCCCGGACTGAATATCCTTGATCAGCTCACGATGCTGCTGCTCAGCCTTCCATGAATAGGTGATATATTTGATTGCCTTGCTGTGCTGTTCATCCCGGATGCGGGCCAGATATTTAGGATAATTGACATCGATCTCGGCAAGCTCGACATCAGTAGCATACTTGAGGTTTTCCTTGGTACTGCCAACCTGAATATCCTGGGAAGCTGCTTCGACCTGCACGCCCAGCTTGGCCAGAATCTCGCTGAAACGTTTGGCATGTGTTGATTCCGAATCGGACATCGCTGCAAACAGATGTGCGATGTTAACATGGCCTTCCTTCAATGCCTGCGTTTTATAGGCCTCATAGCGTCGATGAGACTCCACTTCACCATGATAAAGCATGGTAAGCACATCAATGGTTTCGCGACATGATGCCTTTGGATCTTCCACTGACCACAGCGGCCTTGGAATAGCCAGCGCCGCCAGCCCGGCTCCGATCCAGACCAAAAAACGCCTGCGTGAACCACTAACCAGACGGGTGGCGCGGCAAACGGAATGTTTCGTGGCATCTCTCATCATTGTTAATCCATGCACATCATTCACTTTGGCAATAAAATGACACTATAACATAAATTAAAATAAAAAGGGAGGCCTAAGCCTCCCTTAACATTCGATCATGACCGCTTCTAGAAACGACGCTCGCGAATACGGGCCGCCTTACCACGCAATTCGCGCAGATAGTAAAGCTTGGCACGGCGAACACGGCCATGACGTATCACTTTAATGCTTTCCAGCATAGGGGAATGCAATGGGAATACACGTTCTACACCGACATTACTGGAAATTTTACGCACCGTGAAACTGCTTGAAATTCCCTTATTGTGGCGAGCAATCACAATGCCCTCATAGGCCTGCAAACGCTCGGTTTTAACCACGCCCTTTTTGCTATCCTTGAAATCGATAATACGGACATTCACACGAACAGTATCACCTTCGCGAAATGACGGGATATCGTCACGTAACTGATCTTTGGTTACATCATCCAGTGCACGCATTGTTTTTGCCTCCGAAACTCACTCCGTCAGGTTTTATTTAACTTTTCTCAGCCGATCCAGATAAATCGCCAAGGCAGCCCTGACAGAAAGGTGGCGCACTTTACCGATACCTTCGATAGGTGACAACCATCCATTTTCTTCCGGCATATTTTCAACATCAAGACCCCAGCCAGTACCGAATACAATCAGGTGTTTTCCCTTTAATTCCGATAATATAGAAGGGTCGATACAGTTTTCTTCAGCCGGAGTAGCCGAAGTATACCAGAGCTGATAATCATCATCCTGCAGGATTTCCTGTACTGAATTTACACAGCGGACTGCCTTCAACATCTCTCGACGAGCCGGATTTCTCTCACCACCTGCACCCTCCAGATAGTAATTCGTCATATCATAGATCAGCGCATGCATGCCGGCAGCCGGATGCACCAGATATACCGGACCTACGCCATAAAAGGCACAGGTACGGGCGAAATCGTGAACATCTATCGAAGTGATCGCAGTCGTCCCTGTTTCGCCAAAACGATTTAAAACAGGATGATGTACCAGTGCCACAGCAATTTCGGGCATCTCCTCAACGCCGGGCATTAAACATAAACTCCGGAAGCAACATAAAACGGACCCCTCCCATGCTGCAAGCTTACGTGAGTCTCGGAATGACACCAGCATGATTCTAGTGATACATGCAAAAGCAAGCCCTTCGGATTATCATCCGCATGATTGTGAATGAGGTATTGATGACTGAAACAGGACGAATGAACAGATTAAAAGTGGTCAAGGAACTCGATTTCGGTGTCTATCTGGACGGAGATGAATTAGGGGAAATCCTGCTGCCGATTCGCTATGTACCGACTCCGTGTCATGTCGGTGATGAGCTGGAGGTATTCATCTATCGTGATTCAGAGGATCGTCTGATCGCCACCACTGAAAAGCCGTATGCCATGGTTGGCGAATTTGCGCTGCTGAAGGTGGTCGATGTTACCCGTATGGGAGCATTTCTGGACTGGGGGCTACCGAAAGACCTGCTGGTTCCATTCGCCGAACAGAAGCCGCGTATGGAAGAAGGAAAATCCTATGTGGTACGCATCTATATCGACGAAGATAGCGACCGTATAGTCGGTTCAGCCCGATTGGATGATTTCCTGCACAGTGAATCTGAAAATGAATTCGTAGCAGGCGAAAAGGTTTCTCTGTTTATTGCCAATAAAAGCGAACTTGGATATCAGGCCATTATCAACGACAGCCACTGGGGGCTCCTGCATCACAATGAAGTCGCACGTCCCCTGCGCCGGGGGCAACGTCTGGCAGGTTTCATCAAGAATATTCGCGAAGACGCCCGTATTGATCTATGCCTGCATCTGAAAGCAAGCGAAAAGACTGCCGACATTGCACAGATCATCATACGTGAATTGAGAAAAAATAACGGCTTTATTCCCGTTACCGACAAAAGTTCGCCAGCCGAAATCCAGGAACATTTTTCGATTAGCAAAAAAATGTATAAAAAAGCGATCGGTGCATTGTACAAAAAGAAATACATTGGCATTGAATCCGGAGGCATTCGCCTGCTTGAAACCGAAATAGCCCGAACCGAATAAAAAAGGCCCCGGGAGGGGACCGGGACCTTTTTTTGCACTTCATCAAGAGAAGGAAAACTTGCGCCCGGAGTGAATCAGGAGGGGAGGGAGGGAGACCACTCCGGACAACGCGAATCATAAAGGTGAGTGATTAGATTAGCGTGAACCATCCATGAAAACATATTCATGGCGACATGGCCTCCTTAGGGTATACCACATGCAACATTGCTCTTCAGCATGTTATGTAAGCAAAGAAAAACGGCAACCATCAGCACATTGCATGATAACAGTATATATAATTATTTCATCAGTTCATCCACCATATCAGCCACACCTACAGCAGCTTGCTGATGCCCCAACAATGCGCGTAATTCAGCACATTCACCGCGCTGCCGTTGTGCAGCTGGCTCATTCCGGAGCAGCGGCAGGACTTCCGCAACAATATTGTCCACAGTGCATGCTTCCTGAATCAGTTCCGGCATGACCGGTCGATCACCCAGAATAATATTGGCCAGCCCTGCACAGCGAATATTTGCCAGCCGTCTGGCCAGAAAAACCATGAGCCATGAGGCTTTGTATATCAACACAGTCGGCGTGTCCCACAATGCCAACTCCAGTGTGGCCGTTCCCGAGACTGCCACAGCAGCATCAGTACGCAGGGCAAACCCTTTATCCGTACGTCGAACCGGTTTTGCTCCCTGCTTCCATAGCGGTTGCAGTGCATCCAAATCCACGCCGGGTGCAATCGGAACAATACATGCCAGTTGCGGTATCGATTTCCGGATCTGTATCAGCGCTTCCGCAAGGACCGGCACATGTACCCTGATCTCCTGCGGACGACTGCCTGGCAGTAGTGCCAGTAGCGGTCGATTATCCTCCACATCAAGCTGTTGCCTTAATTCCGCAGCAGACCAGCCACCGACACAGGCCGTAGCACTCGGGTTACCGACATAGGAGGCGTGGGAAATACCGCGATGATTAAACCATTCCGGTTCAAAGGGAAGAATGCATGCCAGCCGATCCTGCGATTTTTTCAGTCTGGAAACCCGCCAGCTACCCCATGCCCAGAGTTTTGGGGCAATAAAATGGACGACCGGAATACCGAGCTGCCTCAGCTGGCGCCCTAGGCGCATATGAAAACTGGAAAAATCGACCAATACGGCCACATCGGGTTTTTGCTCTGCACACCAGGCCAGGACAGATTGTTCGATTTGACGAATGCGGGAGAGTGAACGCAGCACATCGACAATACCCATAACATTCAACTCGTGCATATGATGCAGTGCAACACAGCCTTGGTATTGCATCTGTTCACCGGCAATACCGGCAATTTCAGCCTTCGGGTAACGTCGAACCAGCTCGGCAACGACAGTAGCCGCATGCAAATCGCCCGAGGTTTCCCCAGCACTGACAAAGAAACGGCTCACCGGCAAAACACCGCTATATGCTTCAAACCATCATTGAGCAGTGATTCCAAATACGGATATCCTGTACTTTCCGGCAAGCTCAAAAAAACGCTGGCGTTCAATCATTAAGGTTTTTCCTGCTTCGATGGCCAGTAATGTGCAACCTGAGTCTTTCATGATTTCCAGTGTATCCGGCCCTACAGCAGGCACGTCAAAACGGAGATCCTGATCCGGCTTGGCCACCTTGATCACGGCAGCATTTCCACTGCCCATACTTCCACCGCGTTTGATCGCCTCATCGGTACCTTCAATAGCTTCTACTGCAAGCACCGCCTGATCCTGTACGATAACGGTCTGGCCGATATCCAGACCGGCAACACCCTTGGCCTGTTCAAAGCCGAACAGAATGTCAGCGTGCCGTTTTTTTATCGCTGGACCGGCCAGATACCCTGCACCAGCCAGCATATCACCGGCATAGAGCGTCTGATCGATCAACGTCAAGCCACTCTCGGCAAGCAGGTCGGCAATAGTATTCAGAATCGAATCATCGCGCCGATCTTTCAAACGCATCAACCCTTTCATGGCAGTCAAATCCGGTCGAAAATTACGAAACAGGTGTAACTTGCGCACTTTTCCAGCCATCACGACCTCTTTAACACCGGCGCTTTTGAATACCTTGATCATACTGCCAATCTGACCGACATGCAGCCAGCATGTTGAAGTCGTTAATTTTTCTATATCGGGAGAAGTTTCTTCCCGGGCCGCTACAACATGAACCTCTTTGCCCTGTCCCTGTAATACCATGGCCAATTCCAGAGGAAAATGACCATAACCGGCAATCAAGCCAATTTTATTCAATGATTCAGGCACGACCATGCATCATCAGACCCCGTTTTGCCGAGCGGATAAATTCAATCATATATCGACCATCAGTATCGTCCTCAGACAACAATGCTTCAGCCTCAAGCAGTCGTTCTTCACGCCTGCCACTTTCCTGCAACAGTAAACGATATATTTCTTTTAAAAGGCCTACCTGCTTGAGAGAAAACCCGTGCCGTTTGAGTCCAACGATATTCAGCCCGCTCAAACCCGCCCGATAACCACCGGCCAGCAATGTAAACGGGCTGACATCCTTGGTAACACCGGACATACCACCGATCATGGCCAGTCGGCCAATACGCACAAACTGCTGAATAGCAGACAAACCACCAATAATAGCACCATCATCCACTTCTACGTGGCCCGCTAATGTGGCGCAGTTGGCCAATACAATACGGTTACCAAGAATACAGTCGTGTGCGACATGGGTATAAGCCATGAGTATATTATCACTGCCGATCCGGGTTATCATGCCCCCACCTTCAGTTCCGGCATTAATTGTCACGTTCTCCCTGATCTGGTTGTTATCCCCAATGATCACTTCTGAGGCCTCGCCGTGATACTTTAAATCCTGGGGAATCTGACCAATCGAGGTGAACGGGAACACCCGGTTGCCGCTACCCATGCTGGTATGACCGCTCACCACCACATGTGATATCAACTGACAGTTGTCACCCATTCGTACATCGGAACCGACCACACAATAGGGCCCCACCCTCACGTCCGAACCAAGCCGGGCACCATCCTCAATAATGGCCGTGGAATGGATCAGGGGGCTCATGCGTCTTCTTGCGGCATAAGTGTTGCCATCAATATTCCTTCACAAACCAACACACCATCAACAAAAGCCTGACCACGCAATTTCCACATCATGCCGCGCCGACGCAAACAGGTGAGTTCGAAAATGACCTGATCCCCCGGCCGTACCGGCTTCCGGAATCGCACGCCATCAATGCCGGTAAAATAGACCAGATATTCCCGATCATCTTCAACCGACTGAAATGCCAGCATGCCGCCTGCCTGAGCCATGGCTTCGATCAGCAAAACCCCCGGCATGACAGGGTGCCTGGGAAAATGGCCGGCAAACTGCGGTTCATTAAATGTTACATTTTTAAGTGCTTTGATCGATTTCTCTTTCTCAAACTCAATGATCCGATCAATCAGCAAAAATGGATACCTGTGTGGCAAACGTTGCATAATCTCATCGATACCTAATTCAGCCATCGCATACTCCCTGAATATATCTGTTTCATGTTTTATTTAGCGACCACGCAGCATTTTCCATATTTCAGGTAACTTCAATGTCAGTGCTGAAACCTTTAACCATAAGCGGTGTGGCATGGCCGGTGCCCCGGCATAAGTTCCACCAGCGGCCAAATCTGACATCACTCCTGACTTGGCAGCAAGTTTAACGCCATCGCCCACCCGGATATGCCCCGCCAGTCCTGCCTGACCACCGAACTGACAGCCATTGCCTATCTGTGTTGAACCGGAAATGCCAACCTGACTGGCCATCACGCTGTAGGCACCGACTCGAACATTATGGGCTATCTGGATCTGGTTATCGAGTTTGACGCCACGTTCAATGACGGTATCACCAATCGCACCACGATCAATACAGGTGTTCGCACCGACTTCAACATCATTTTCAAGAATCACTCTGCCAACCTGCGGAATTTTCAGATGCTGTGAACCATCCCATGCATAACCAAAACCATCCGAACCAATCACTGCCCCCGACTGTAAAAACACATCATTGCCCAGTACACAGCCAGCGCAAACCACTGCATTGGCATGCAGCAAACAGCGTTCTCCGATTTTCACACCATCACCGATCACACAACCGGCTCCAATAATCGTACCCGCCCCGATATATGTATTTGCGCCAATCACTGCATTTGCAGCCACTTCGACATCATCTGCCAACCGTGCTGAAGGATCAATCACAGCACTCATATGGCGCTCTCCATTGGGAACGGATGGCGGATAAAAAAAACGCTGTAACATTGCAAACGCCAAATAAGGATCTGCAACCCGAATAACGGCACAATGATCCGGAGCGTCATCATCGGCTGCCAGTAATACAGCAGATGCCTCTGTATTCAGCAGGTCGGGCCTGTAGTGTTTATTGGCCAGAAATGAAATCTCCGCATCCCCGGCCGCGCTTAGCGTATTGATGCCGGAAATCCGGATATTATCCAAGTCTTCCCCAAACCGTTCGACAGTGCCGTTGACAATCTCGGAGATTTCGAGAAGAGAGAGTGTTTTCATAAACTCTTGTTTATTTTTTCGAATCCAGTAATTTAATAATGTCACCTGTCACATCAAGTCTCGGGTCGGCATAGATAAAAACCGGCTTGGGCATGATCAAGTCAAAATGATTTTGTTTGCCATATACGGTCATAACTTTCTGGAATTTTGACATACTGGCAAGATCCATCCGGTTTTTCTCGGCAGACAGTTCTTCCTGCGCATCCTGTTGCATGCGCTTGAATTTTTTGACCATTTCATTCAATTTCTGCTTTTTCTGGCTCGTATTTTCCTGTGACACAGCCAGGGACTGGCCCATCAACTCTTTTTCGCCCTGAGTAATTTTATCTTTGAGTGCTTTCAATTCCTTTACCTTTTTGTCACTCAATGCCTTCAGCCGCTTCATACCTTGCTGGTATTCAGCTGTACTTTCCAGAGCTGTTTTGATATCAATATAACCTATTTTCAATTCAGCAGCCTGAACTGAAGCCATCCCAAAGAGACATACTGCACCCATTGATATCAGTATAGCCTTTATCTTCATTTTGTTAATCATGCTGTTCTCCTCTGCTGTTACGTTATTTCAACCAAGCTTAAAAAGTTGTTCCTATGGCAAACTCAAAACTCTTTTCACGGTCTCCCGATACTGTTCTGATCGGGAATGCCCAGGTCAGGCCAACCGGCCCTATAGGTGAAATCCATTCGATGCCAAATCCTGCCGCATACCGGACTCGGGATAAAGAGAATGGTTCATGCACATTAATTGTAACCGCGCCAACCGTCGCCGATGCCGAACCCCACAGTGTACCGGCATCAACAAATAAGAGGCCACGAATCCCTGACGTTTGCACATAAGGCAGTGGAAAAAACAGGTTCACGGATGCTGTGATTTGATTATCGCCGCCAACTGCCTCGTTCGTGTTCGGGTCTATCACAGTAATACCCAGAGAATCAAACCCTCGCATACTGCCGATACCACCCAATGAATAGCGTCGCCATAACGGAATGTTCTGACCGGAGAAACCACGAATTGACCGGTATCCAACAGATGGATTCAATATAATATTTTCCTTTTCGCCAAAAGGAAAGTACCACCGGCTTGAAACAGCCGTTTCCAGAAACCTTTCATTTCCGCCCAGCCCTGCAACTCCAAAACTAACGCTATCTACATGCCCACTACTCGTTGCCATGAATCGATCTCTGGAATCCCAGGTCAACGATTGCGTCAACTCACCAACAGTTTGACGACCTATTTGAGCTCGCTGGAACAATGATGCGGTAATTGGCACGTTTGACAGCTCGGTGCTGTTGAACTGGTAGTTAATGCCGTAAGACATATAGTGAGTCACCGGCACGCTGAAAGCCATACCGCCACCAACCGAATTGGTCTGGTAATTTGCCCCAAGTTGCGGATCCGTCTTTGTTTTGAAAGCATTCAGGCTGGCACTGATGTTAGTGCCCAAAAAATACGGATCGGCAAGACTGGCTGTTATGTCCTGGGTAACCTTACCCAGTTTGCCATTAATACTGGCCTGATAGCCTTTCCCGAGCAGATTCTTTTCCGTGATCCTGGCTGTAATAATCACTTTCTCCCGCTGGGAAAATCCGAATCCCCCCGCAATTGAACCGGATTTCTTCTCCGTCACATCCACCTTCATGTGAACCTTGTCTCCAACCGATCCTTTTGGAAATGAAACCCGTACATCCTCAACAAATTGAGCCCGTTTCAGGGCTTCCTTACTATGCTTCACCTGTGTGCCCGCATAACGCGCACCTTCCGACTGATCCAGCAATCGGCGAATAACCCTGTCATCGGTTTTCTCATTACCTGATATTTCAATTCGTTCAACGTAAACTTCTTCGCCTTTTTCAATATCAAACGTAATCGCCACTGTATGATTATCAATATTGCGTTGCAGTAACGGTGTCACCGTTGCAAAAGCATAACCTTCATCACCCACGCGTTCCGTAATAGCCTCGATCGTTGCACGCATGTCATTCAGGGAATAAATATCGCCGGGCTCCAGCTTAATCAATTCCTGCAGGGTTTTCTGATCGGGAACCAGATCTCCCTGCAAAGCAACTTTTTCAACACTGTAACTAACGCCTTCATGAATACTGAAGGTCAAAGAGAAACTCTTTTTGTCCGCGGCCATGGTGATTTGTTCGGAATCCAGCTTCATATCCAGATAACCATGATTCAGGTAATACTGTTGCAATAACTGACCATCGGCGCTAAATCGCTTGGTATCAAAGATATCACGATCGGAAAACCATGATAACAAATCAGATCTTCTGGAAGCAATTTGCTTACGCAATACAGCACTGCTGAAAGCCTTATTGCCTATCATATAGATGCGATTGATTCGTGTAACTTCCCCCTCATGCACCCGAATGAGCAGGTCAATCCTGCCATCCTTTCGCTTGGTCGGAATAAAATCGATACCAACCTGATAATATCCGTCTTTCAAATACCCCTTTCTCAGAGTATTGCGATCCGACTCCTGGTACCTTGGGCTATAAATACGCCCCGGTTTCAGTTTCATTTTGAGCTGCAAGTCCTTGGTTGGAAATTCATCATTTCCTTCCATGGTGAGATTGGCAATTAACGGATATTCCTTTACATGACATACAAGATGGATGCCCCGGGCAGTTCTTGTGCCGACAAATCGTATATCAGAAAAAAAACCGGTTTTATAAAGGGTTCGAACATCCCGGCTCAATTGACGGCGATCCAGGCGCTGGCCTGCGCGCGTCTTCATTTTTACCAGCACAGCTTCTTTCTCTACATTGTGATTCCCTTCAACATCAATGGACAGAATCAACGGTGATGACTGCTCCGAATCAGCCGCAACAGATTCTCCCGACCATGAGAAAACACCCAAAAGCAGAAAGCCGACAACTAAAAGTCTGACTGAACCCAACATATTATCCTCTGAATTAGCGCGAAAGATCATTATAAAAAGCAAACACCATCAAGCTGACAATCAAAACCAAGCCTGCCATCTGAGTCATTTCCAAAATCCTGGGTGATAACGGCTTCCCTCTCAACTTCTCCAACCCCAGATACACCAGCAACCCCCCATCCAGTATTGGAATGGGCAACAGATTTAATACTCCGAGATTCACTGAAATCAAGGCCAGAAAGCCCAGAAAATAAACCAGGCCCATATCTGCAGTTTTACCCGCCAGTTGTGCAATAGCGATAGGTCCGCCGAGATTATCCGCTGGAATAGCAGATGTCACCATTTTGCCAAACACACCCAGCGTCAACCCGGTCATTTCCCATGTGCGAACAAAACCATACCCCATGCCTTCCAGCCAGCTCATGCGATATTCCTCGGTGCCATGTTTGGACTGTGAAGCCAGGCGGATACCCAGCCGCCCCTGTTTGTTCTGATCCGGGGATGGTATCACCTTCAATTGCAACAACGTCTGATCCCGCTGGATAACAAGCGTGACTGGCTGCCCGCCTTTGGCTTTAACACGCTCAATGAACTGGCTCACATTTGACACATCCCAGCCATTGATCTGTTTAATAACATCACCCTTACGCAAACCAAAACGCTGGGCGGATGACCCCTCCATCACCTCATCCACACGCACAATCAGCCCCGGATTAAATCCCAACACCTGATCGGCAACATCGAGTAGAAGCGGATCTTTTTTCGGAACCGGAAGCTCTAGTGGAATGACAAGCAGCCTTTCCCCCCGCTTAACCTGAAGTTCTACCGAGGCACCAATATAATGCTTGAGCCTCTCCTCCATTTGCTGCCATGAATGGACCTGTTTGTTCCCGACAGCCACAATCCGGTCTTCCACCTGCAACCCGGCTCGCTCTGCTATGGATGCAGGAGCAATATCACCAATAATAGTCGGTAACACAGACTGGCCCATCCAGCCGACAACCATATATGCGCCAATCGCAAACAGGAAATTATAGGCCGGCCCGGCAACTGCAACGGCAGCACGTTTCCACACCGGCTGGTTATTAAATGCCCTTGCCCTGTCCTCTTCGGACAGTCTGGCCTGGACATCACCCTCCTGTTCATCCGGATTCTCACCCAGCATTTTCACATACCCGCCCAGCGGAATAGCAGCAATGACATACAGCACTTCACCGTCTCTGCTACGCCATGAAAACAGGGCGGGGCCAAAGCCGATAGAAAACTTCTCCACCTTGATGCCAAGCCGGCGCGCCATGGAAAAATGACCATATTCGTGCACTGCAATCAGCAGCGCAATCGCCACCACGAAAGCCAACGATGTGTGCAAAATTTCAATCATACAGTCATTACCTCATCCGCCATCTTGCGGGCATGCCCGTCATGCAACCACACCTCGTCCAGACTGCCCACGGGGACATTTTCCACCTTCGATAAAACCTGTTCAACCGTTTTCACAATATCCATAAAACCGATTCGTTGCTCACGAAATGCTGCATTAGCCACTTCATTGGCCGCATTGAATGCAATAGCCAGCGAATCTTCACCGCGCAAAACATGCTGTACCAGTCGCATGGCGGGGAACCGCTGATGATCCACAGCTTGAAAC
This sequence comes from Mariprofundus sp., assembly GCA_015485035.1. GTDB lineage: Bacteria > Pseudomonadota > Zetaproteobacteria > Mariprofundales > Mariprofundaceae > Mariprofundus. The sequence continues at coordinate 8,337 of WFUI01000181.1, read as the reverse complement.
GTCAGTGTTCCTGTCTGTGCCAGATCCAGTGGTGCTATACCCGTTGATAACCTTGGCTCAGCCTGCAAGGCATAGGCAATCGGCATGCGCATATCCGGCATGGCCAATTGTGCCAACACGGAACCATCCTGATATTCTACCATGGCATGCACGATGCTTTCCGGATGGATGATGGCGGAAAGCTTTTCCGGTGCCAGGTCAAACAGCCATCGTGCCTCGATCAACTCCAGCGCCTTGTTGATCATGGTGGCGGAATCGATGCTGATTTTAGCTCCCATATCCCAATTCGGATGCGCCACAGCTTCGGCCGGAGTTACTGCGGAGAGTGTAGATGGATCGCGATCCCTGAATGGCCCCCCGGATGCGGTCAGGGTAACACCCGTAACAGAGCCGCGATCTTGGCCCTGCATGCATTGGTGAAGCGCGGCATGTTCCGAATCCACCGGCACCACTTCCGCTTCGGATAAGGCTGCAGCCTTCATGAAGATATGCCCGGCAGTAACCAGACATTCCTTATTGGCCAACCCAACACGCTTTCCGGCCTGAACAGCTGCCAGGGTTGCAGGCAATCCCGCCGAGCCGACCATTGCAGCCATCACGATATCTGTTTCTGTCGCAGATGAAAGTGCAATTGCTGCATCCATGCCTTTTTCCAAACGTACACCGGCAGGTAATTGTCCCTCAAGCTGTTTAGCCGCAGCAGAATCTGTCATCACAACCCACTCGGGGTGCAGCTCTGTAGCCAACTCTATCATTTTTGACACATTGCGATGTCCGACCAGTGCAAATGCGGAAAATTTGTCCGGATACCTGAGCATCACATCGGCAGTACTGCAACCGATCGAACCGGTCGCGCCCAGTACAGTGATACGTTTCATTGCATAGCCCACAACAGCCATGCCACCGGAACCGCCATAATAATCGCATCGATTCGATCCAGAATGCCTCCGTGTCCGGGCAGCCAGCGACCACTGTCCTTGGCTCCGACCATACGCTTCACCGCCGATTCCGATAAATCACCGAGCATGCCTGCAATCACCGTTACGATAGCCAGCATGATTGCGGCAAACAATGGCAGCACATCCCAATAAACCCAGCAGACAACAGCAACAGGGACACCAAACAGCAATCCGCCAATCGCTCCCTGCACCGACTTGCCCGGACTGATCGCAGGACAAAGCTTATGTTTACCGATAGCCCGGCCGACAAAGTAGGCCGCCGAATCTGAAACCCATACGGCCAGACATGCACCGATGATCAACCCCTGACCTGCTGAGCTGCCATGGGTTTGTGCAATGGCAAGCGCAAAAGCAAAAACCCACCCGAGCAACCAGATCACCGCAAAAAAATCGCCGAATGCAGCTGTTTTCGTACGTGCATCAACCACAAACAGTGCGAACCAGACAAAGGCACACAATAGAAACAGGTCAATACCCGGCCAGAGTGTAAATGCCACCCAAACAGCCAGTGCTGTCAGCATATACAGTACCGGTTGTCGCAATTTAATCAGCAGAACAAGTTCACAACTGGCCACCAGCCCCAGCAGGGCCAGCCCCCGCTCGAACCACGGCGATGACAGCTGAACATACCAGCCATACACCAGCAGTAGCAGAACCACTGCGGTAATCACACGTTTGGCCAGCTCGCTCATGTTTCAAGCTGCTCGCTGGTCAAACCGTAACGCCGTTCCCTGGATGCATATTCATCCAGAGCCACCTGCAGATCCTTCCGGCTGAAATCCGGCCACAATACACTGGAAAAATAAAGTTCGGCATAGGCAGCATCCCACAAATGAAAGTTGGAGATACGCATCTCACCACCGGTACGGATCAGCAAATCCAGTGGTGCAATATTATGACGCCACATCAGATTCCGGAACTGCTCGGGATTCAGTGCAGTCAATGCCTGCTGAGGATCGGATTGTGTCTGAACCCATTGCAGCGTCTGCTTTACTGCCGCGATAATCTCCTGCTGCCCGCCATAGTTCAGACACAGAATCAGGTCGATTCCGGTATTGTTAGCTGTATTACTGCATGCCAGTTCAACGGCTTTTCGGGCACTTCCCGGTAGTGGAGACAGGTCACCCAGAATACGAAAGCGAACTTCATTTTGCATCATTTCAGGCAACGTTTTGGGCAGCAGTATCGCCAGCAAATTCATCAACCCGCGCACTTCCAGCTTTGGCCGTTCCCAATTTTCTGTTGAAAATGCATACAGGGAGATTTGCTTGATGCCGAACTCTTTGGCCCAGCGAACGACATTGCGTGCTACCTCGGCACCCTGTTTATGTCCGGCAAGACGATTTTTCCCTCTGGCCCGGGCCCAGCGGCCATTGCCATCCATGATAATACCCACATGTACTGGCAGAGCGGGGCTAGCCCCCGATGCAGATGCAGACATCAAACTGTCAGGATATCTTTTTCTTTGTGCTCGACAATCTGATCAATTTCGGATACAAAACGATCGGTAATTTTCTGGATGCGATCCTGCAAGCGTTTGCTTTCATCTTCGGACAAACCCTCATCCTTCACCTGCTTTTTGACAGCATCATTGGCATCGCGCCGAATATTTCGTATCGACACCTTGGCCCTCTCACCAACCGCCTTGACCTGTTTGACCAGATCCTTGCGGCGATCCTCGGTCAATTCAGGCAGTACGATGCGTATCACTTCACCATCACTGGCCGGGTTGAGGCCCAGATCGGATTTAAGGATTGCCTTCTCGAGATCGCCCAGAATAGTCTTTTCCCACGGCGAAATCATCAGCATGCGCGGCTCCGGCACGGAGATACTGCCAATCTGTGATACCGGCACTTCGGAGCCATAATACGGCACCGTCACATGATCCAGCAGGGCGGCATTGGCTCGTCCCGTACGAATAGTGGCCAGTTCCGACTTCAACGCCGCAATGGACTTCTGCATTCTGTTTTCCATATCACTGCTCATGGTTTATCCCTCCTGAACCAGTGTACCGACAGCTTCGCCTGATACTGCTCTGAGCATCTGTCCCGGTGTGGTCACATCAAACACAACAATCGGCATGTGATTATCCCGGCACAACGACATCGCAGTCGCATCCATCACACCAAGACGCTGATTCAGAGCTTCGGTAAATGTCAAAGTGTCATATTTCGTCGCATTCGGATCTGTAGCCGGATCAGCAGTATACACGCCATCCACCTTGGTACCTTTCAGTACCGCATCGGCTTGAATCTCCATAGCACGCAAACTGGCTGCCGTATCGGTTGTAAAATAGGGATTGCCGGTACCGGAACCGAAAATAAGGATGCGCCCCTTTTCCAGATGGCGCACGGCCCTGCGCCGAATATAGGGCTCAGCCACTTCCTTGATATACAGGGCAGAAATCACTCGCACAGTTGCACCCTGGCGCTCAATGGCATCCTGTAAGGCAATCGCATTCATTACCGTTGCGAGCATACCCATATAGTCGGCGCTGGTTCGGTCCATGCCCGAAGCCATCCCGCTCATGCCACGGAAAATATTGCCACCGCCTATCACGACAGCCAGCTCAACGCCGGACTGCTGTACCTCGATCAGTTCAGCAGCCAGACGATTGATCGTTTCGGTATCGATACCGAATGCGGTATCGCCCATCAACACCTCGCCGGAAAGCTTTAGCAGCACCCGCTTATACGGGCGCTTCTGCCCACTATCCTGTGAACTGTCTCCGGAAGCTGCTGACATCTGCGATCAGCTACCCTGAATCTGAGCGGCCACTTCGGCTGCGAAATCTTCCTCTTTCTTCTCGATACCCTCACCAAGCTGGAAACGGAACATACTGACCGGTTTCGCATCGCCCAGTGCCTTGCCAACTGTCAGGTCGGTATCCATAACAAAATCCTGCTCCAGCAGACAGACTTCAGAATAGAACTTGTTCATCTGACCTGTCACAATTTTATCGACAATAGCTTCAGGCTTGCCGCTGGCAATCGCGCGTTCAGATAGAACCGCACGCTCACGTTCAGCAGATTCCGCATCGACGTCGGCACGCGCAATAAAACGCGGGTTGGCTGCCGCCACATGCATTGCAACACCACGTGCCAGGTCGGCATCCACATCACCTTCGATGCCAATCAACACACCAATTTTTCCTCCGCCATGCACGTAGGAAGCAACCATGCCTGCATCCACTTCAATACGACCAAACCGGCGAATACTCATGTTCTCACCAATGGTAGCAATCAGCTGGGAAAGAGCCTGCTCAACATTAAGCTCATCATCAAAAGGAAGTGCTTTCAATGCTTCCACATCGGCCGGGTTCTCTTTGATAATCAGCGCAGCAACCGCATTTACAAAATCAATAAACTGATCATTCTTGCTTACAAAATCAGTCTCAGCGTTGACTTCCAGCACCACGCCAACATTGCCTTCCGATACAGCAACCACCACGCCCTCAGCAGCGACACGACCTGCTTTTTTGGAGGCGGCAGACAGACCCTTTTTACGCAGAAAATCGACTGCAGCATCAATATTGCCATCAGTTTCAGCCAATGCTTTTTTGCAATCCATCATACCCGCGCCACTTAATTCACGCAGTTTTTTTACATCTGCAGCAGTAATTGCCATTTTAATTCGTCTCCGTTGTTTTTAAATTAATTTAGTTAGCCTATGCAGCTTCTGCTTCATCAACAGCCATGGCTTCAACCAGGTCTGCGCCGTCCTCGGCATTTTCCAGCTGCCATGCTTCAGCACCTTCCAGCAATGCATCTGCAACCTTGCTGCAGAACAGGCGAACAGCACGGATAGCATCGTCATTACCCGGCACAATATAGTCAATACCTGATGGATCACAGTTACTATCCACCACAGCCACAACCGGAATACCCAGTTTCTGGGCCTCTTTCACAGCCAGCTCTTCCTTGCGCACATCAATCACAAACAGACAGTCCGGAAGATCGTTCATTTCCTTGATTCCGCCCAGCGAACGCTCCAGTTTATCCAGCTGACGCTGTAACTGCAGTGCTTCCTTCTTGGTCAACAACTCAAAGACGCCCTCTTCCTTCTGGCGCTGCAAATCTTTCATCTTGCGAACAGACTGCTGAACCGTGGCGAAATTGGTTAACGTCCCACCCAGCCAGCGGTGATTCACATAAAAATGGCCGGCACGGGAAGATTCTTCTTTCACCGCATCGCGGGCCTGGCGCTTGGTTCCAACATACAGTACACGACCGCCGGCCGCTGCCAGTTCCTGCATGAATGAATAGGCTTCATTGGCCATACGCAGTGTTTTCTGCAGATCGATGATATGGATACCGTTACGTTTGCCGAAAATATAAGGGGCCATTTTCGGGTTCCAGCGACGGGTCTGATGGCCAAAGTGCACACCAGCTTCAAGCAGTTGTTTCATAGTAAATTGAGACATTCAAGTCCTCCGATTGTTTTATCCTCCACCGTCCGCACCTGTTTATTTGCTATAAAACAGGCACAATGGTTTTGAACGGTGTGCGTATTCGCCCTCTCGAGCGGCGCGCTTTCTAGCGAAATCACCTGTGAATAGCAAGCTCTGACGGATTAATGAATCATCACCCTGGCAAAGCGAGATTGATCAGAGCTCCGGCGCTACCCATAATCAACGGGCCGATGACTGATTGTAACACACCGGAAACCAGCAAAAGAATAATGATCAGAAACCCGAACGGCTCAAGACGGGAAAGTTGATAAGCCATCGGCCCCGGCAACAAACCGACCGCGACACGCCCGCCATCCAGTGGCGGCAGTGGCAAAAGATTAAAGATACAAAGCACGACATTGATAATAATTGATGCCTGACACATCAACGCCAATGGCTGGGAAACCCATTCCATCGACCCCGGCATATTCACTGTAACGGCAAGTACAAGTGTTGAAATGAGAGCCAGCAAAAGATTGGTCACCGGTCCGGCCAAAGCCACCCAGATCATATCACGTTTTGGATTCCTCAGTTTACGAAAATTAATCGGAACCGGCTTGGCATAACCGAACAGGAAGGGTGAACCAACCACCAGTAGCAGCACAGGAATCAAAACAGTGCCGATCGGATCAATATGTTTGATTGGATTCAGCGTTAACCGGCCCATAAAACGGGCCGTGTTATCACCCAGTTTGTCCGCCACCCAGCCATGGGCCACTTCATGCAGCACAATGGCAAACAGCACAGGCAATGCCCAGGTACTGATTCCCTGTATTATCGCATCAATATTCATGCATGCACTCAAGCATAAATCAGTCCGGATTTCACCCATCCATTTCCTGTCAGAACTATAAATAGTCTATAATGCACCAACGATATTCCGGTGTTTCAGAGTTTCCTTAAAAAGTGACTGCCCGATAGTATAGTATTTCGCTATGCTCATCATAATCACACATGTTCCGGTAACATGAAAACACTCTGGCGCCTGACCCTGACCGCAATGCTGGCTGGTCTTGCATGGCTATCCTGGCAATCTCCGTTGCCTGCACCTGCCCCGCCGGCCGTACTGGCAAGTCTTCCCACGGTCCCGATTGAGACAGACAGCCCGCACACTGCATCCAGCCTTCTGCCCGGGCCCTCCATGCAACCGGAACAACGAACCCGACCACAACTGTGGCGAGTTGTAACCCGGCGCGTAATTTCGAAAGAGGGTATGACAGCACTGGAGAATCGTCTTGCTGCCATGCATCTTGAACCACTCACCATTCAACGCAGGGAAGATTTAACCATGCACGCCTTTGATGATGCGGAACTGTTCCACAGCAGCAAACAGGCTCATGCAGCCGCCAGACTCTGGCAGCAACATAATATTGAAACGACTGTGATTAAAGCCGGTAAAGCGGACTATCTGATTGGGCTGGGCCGTTTTTATCAAGCGAAATATGCTGAAAGCATGCAAAAGAAACTGGAAAGCACGGGAAGAAAGTACCGTCACCAACAACGTACGGTTCCGATTCCTGTCAAACGTTTTACATTCCCGCCGACAGATAAAGCAGCAGCTGAAGCCCTGTGGAAACAGCTTAATGCTACCGGTGTTATCATGCCTGTACTCATACCCGAAAACCGCTTTCAGGAATTATATGGAGACAGCCTCCGGCCTTTCAATGCAACACAGGAATAGTCTGAAATCAAAGCAGAACTGAAAACAGCCCTTTTCAGGGCCAAACAAAAATCAGCCGTTTATCAGCCCGGCAAAACGATCGAACAGATAATCGGCATCCTGCGGGCCGGGACTCGCCTCGGGGTGATACTGCACGGAAAAAATCGGTTTCCCTTTCACCTGCAGGCCTTCAATAGTACCATCAAACAGGGAACGATGCGTGATCTCAACATGCGCCGGAATATGATCATCGGCTACGGCGAAACCATGATTCTGACTGGTGATCTCTATTTTACCCGTGGTTTCATCCTTAACGGGGTGATTGCCACCACGATGACCGAATTTGAGCTTAAATGTCGACAACCCCAGCGCCTGAGAAAGCAACTGGTGGCCCATACAGATGCCAAATATCGGCGTATCCGCATACAGCAATTCCCGGATCGTCTCGACAGCATAACCGACAGCGGCCGGATCCCCCGGCCCGTTGGAGAGAAAAATACCATCCGGATTCATGGCCAGCACATCGGCAGCCGAAGCAGATGCCGGAACAATGGTCACCTTTAAACCGCGATCCGCCAGCTTGCGAAATATATTACGTTTACAACCAAAATCGAATGCGACCACATGTTTGGCGCATTCAGGGCTCTGAAAATCACCACGATCGAGGTCATAGCTTCCCTGCCGCCACTGCCGCTGATTTTCACAGCTGACCTGACCGACCAGATCACGCCCGTCCAGCCCGACCCATTCACGAGCTCTGGCCACCGCATCAGCTTCAGACATACCATCGGAAGCAATGACTCCGTTCTGGGCGCCGTTATCACGCAGATTCCGAACCAGTGCCCGTGTATCGATGCCGGCAATGCCGACCACGCCATGATCCGCCAGCCAGGCATCCAGATCACCTTCAGCCCGATAATTTGAAGTAATACGGGACGGTGCACGCACAATACAACCACGCACTGAAACCGAATCTGACTCCATATCATTCGGATTAATGCCGACATTGCCGATATGAGGATAGGTAAATGTGATAATCTGATCCGTATAGGAAGGGTCGGTGAGGATTTCCTGATAACCGGTCATCGATGTGTTGAAGCAAACTTCACCAACTGTATTTCCAATGGCACCAAAGGCCTCGCCATGGAAAACCTGCCCATCGGCCAGTGCCAGTATCGCCTTAGTCATCGAATCCGCCATCTACGATCACCTCACATTTCAACGCCGCGCAGAGTACGGAATTCACACCTCAAAGTCGAGTTGAAAGC
>WFUI01000180.1 GCA_015485035.1 Mariprofundus sp. | reverse complement strand
GGGCACAGTTATTTGAATCAGCTGATTGCTGAATCCCTGTTTATCAAAACAGCTGTATATTTCGGCGGTCTGAACAAGCAGCCGGATGAAGATAATCTGGAGATGATGCAACAACATTTCATCGCCATGAGCCAGTTACACCCCAGGTTGCTGGATATCTATTATCGCAGCGAATCAGTACTGGCACATAGAGGAGACAGATTCGTTCAGGAAGCCAACACAATACTGGAAAATGGAAGGCGCGCCTTGCCTGATCAGATAGTCCTGCCTTTTTTTGAGGGCTTCAACTATTTTCATTATCTCAATGCCCCCGTCAAAGCCGGGGAAATTTTACGCATTGCCAGCAATATTCCTGATGCTCCAACCTGGATTGGTCATCTGGCCAGCATGCTTATGGCCAGCGGCGGCAATATCCGTACCGGCCTGATCTGGTTGAAAGGCATGCTTGCCGCTTCCCATGATGACGATGAGAGGGCCCGTTATATCAAAGATATTGCCGCCTTTGAAAAAGCGCTACAGGTCCAGCAAGCTCTGGATCGTTATGTTCACAAACATGGTAATTATCCTGATAGTCTGACAGTGTTATTGCAGAATGAATTAGACACGTTGCCAGTCTGGGGGGAAGATGGATATTTACTCGAATATCAAGCGCCAAAATTATTTTTGCGCAGACAACCGCATGACTGAAACAGCGATCGGAAAAAATGCCAGCGATGGCTTCTCGCTAATCGAACTCATGGTTGTGATTGCTATCATCGGTATTTTAGCCGCTATTGCTATCCCGGCATATGCCACCTACAGGGAGAGAGCCTTTGATGCGTCGGCTGTCTCTTACATCAAGTTCATCACCACAGCCGAGTCCGGTTATTGGGTATCCAACCAGACATTCATCTCTGTGCCACCTGGCGATGGACCCGGCCTTTCAGGCATTTTGCCCGGTACTACTGTACCATCCGGCGTAGGTTATGTTGTTGGGGTTTTTCCAAAAACAGGAACGGATGCATCAACAGGTGCCGCTACAGGAACGAATTACGTTGCCTATACAGGACATATCAATGGTCATCATGTATTCGCTGTTGATTCCAGAAGTGAGCCTCAGAAACGAGACAAAAAAACAGCCGCAGCCAATCCGGCCAGTGATGCAAAATCAGAAAAAATCACTGGTTTTCTGCCCCCGAACTGGGGCGTCCCACTTTAACCAGTAAAGAGGGATATGGAAATTTCACCCAAGCCAAACAACTTATTTAATACCGGATAAACTCCACCTTGGCCTGGCATCCCAGTTTTCAAAATATGGCATGCCGCTTCTAATTTTCTGAAATGCGGCATAGGCAATCATGGCAGCATTGTCAGTGCAATGTCTGGGGTGTGGTAGATAAACAGCAATCCCCTTTTTACCGGCAAGCTCAGTCAACATCTCGCGCAGACGTTTGTTTGCAGCCACCCCGCCGGCAATCACCAGTCGGGGCGAATCCGTTTGAAGACATGCCCGAATCGATTTCTTCACCAGCACTTCACAAATCGCCGATTCGATCCCCGCAGCCATATCCCGCCGTTCAGCTTTTCCCAGACATTCCAGACCACCAGCCCCCTTCACAGCATACATCACAGCTGTTTTCAGACCGGAGAAACTGAAATTCAGATTGTCCCTGTTCAGCATGGGACGCGGTAATTTATAACGTCTGGCATTGCCATCAACGGCCAGAGCAGCAAGTTCAGGGCCACCCGGATAAGGCAAGCCCAATAAACGGGCGGATTTATCAAAACATTCTCCAGCCGCATCATCCAGTGTCTGGCCTATCACCTCGTACTGCCCGACAGCCTTGACTTGCACCAGCAAGGTATGACCACCGGATACAAGTAATGTTATAAAAGGAAAAACAGGCAGCACACCTTCCAGACCCGGCGCTAACAAATGCCCCTCCATATGATGAATCGGCATCACCGGAATATCATTTACCATGCCTGCGGCCCGGGCATAAGACGTGCCTACCAGCAACGCGCCCATTAATCCCGGACCTGCTGTTACTGCAATATGTTCGATATCGGACCAGTTCAACGAGGCTTCCGATAACAATGCATCCACCATAGGGCCCAATGCTGTCAAATGTTCTCGCGAAGCAACCTCGGGGACAACACCGCCAAATTTTGCATGCGTTTCAATCTGCGATGCAATCTGCTCGGCCACAATATGACCCTGTCCATTCACAGGATCTCCCTCATAAATTGCTACCGCCGTTTCATCGCACGACGACTCAATACCCAATATAATCATTTTCCACCATGAACATCATAATCATCTCACCGCAGAGTACGCGGAGGAACGCAGAGTAAAAGCAAAACATATTGAAAAGATACTTTATTCTGAAATTCCCTTGATCATTCCTTGCAGAAGGAAACGACCAGGCAGATTGTGCTTGTACAATATCTCAACCCATGGGAAAGCGGCGCTTCAATCAGAATCAATATGAACAGAAGCTGTCCCTTGAGCAACACCGAACCCGCCACCACCCGGTGTTTCAATTCGGATGATATCCCCTGCTTTCAGCTGCCACGAACCTTTGGCAGGCAATTCTTCCCATCTGCCATTTCGGCACAAGCGATTACTTCCGGACTGGCCGGGCTGACCTCCTGCCAAGCCATAGGGAACAGTATTTCGTCTCTCCGTCAATAAAGATAAATGACAGTCTTCCAGTACTTCCCATTCCCGAATCAGTCCATCTCCGCCCTTAAACAGCCCGTCACCACCTGAGTTTTTTCGTACCGTATAATGACGCACACGCAAAGGATAATGCATCTCCAGCACTTCAATGGATGAATTTTTAGTATTGGTCATGTGACATTGTACCGCCGATAAACCGGCTCCATCAGCATGCCCCCCCATACCTCCGGCCAGCGTTTCGTAATAAACCCAGGCATCATCACTGCCGCGTTCATTCCTGCAATCATTTCCACCGAAAATTACATTATTCATCGTACCCTGTGCTGCAGCCGGAATACGATCAGGTATGGCTTTACTCAGCGCCCCCAGCATCACATCCACGATACGCTGACTCGTTTCGACATTGCCGGCCGCTACCGGAGCACCAGCTTTCGCATGCACCAGACATCCCTCTGCAGCTTTGATCGAAATCGAATGAAAAATTGCAGCCGTCTGTGGGGTATAAGCAGGCATCAGGCAGCGAAACACATAAAACACGCTGGCTGCAGTCACTGCCATAGGGCAATTCACCGGGCCTTTGCTCTGACAGGATGTACCATCAAAATCTACAACGACAGATTTTCCTTTTACGTGGATTCTGACATGAATGACAAGGCTCCCGGAATCCGGCCCATCATCTTCAATGCCATCACCTTCCAGGCGATCTTCAAAGCTGTACTCGCCATCGGGAATTGAAGCTATGGCCGTACGTCCGTACTGCTCTGAAACTTCGATCAGGGATGCAAACCTTGTTTCAAGCTGAACAATTCCGAGCTCCGCCAGTCTTTGTGCTCCCAGCAGGCAGGCCGCACGTTGCGCAGAAAGATCGCCCATACGCTCATCAGGAGCACGTACGTATTCATAAAACAGCTGCTCCAGTTCCGGGTTCTCAACACCCGCCTTAAACCAGTAGCGCGGCGATAACACAAGCCCTTCATCTTCCAGCCGGGTTTCCACCCCCATGGACCCGGGAGAAGCACCGCCGATATCGGCATGATGGGCACGGGCAGCCGCAAAAGCGGCCAACCGTCCAGCAATATAAACCGGTGTAACCACCGTAATATCAGGCAAGTGAGTACCGCCCAGAAACGGGTCATTGAACAAAACGACATCATCTTGACGCCACCGGAAATGCCCCACCACATCAACCATGGCAAACGCCATCGAACCCAGATGCACCGGAATATGAGCAGCCTGAGAAATCAGTTCACCCTGTGCTGTAAACAAGGCGCAGGAAAAATCTTCGCGGTCACGGATATTGGGAGAAATCGCACTGCGTTTGAGAACAGCCCCCATCTCCTCACAAATTGCCGCCAGCCGATGCGAAAACAGACTGAGTTCAACCGAATTCATGTGCGCTCCAGCATCAGGTGTCCATAGTCATCCACCCACATTTTCCAGTGTTCCGGCATCCACAATGTGGATGTGTCCTCCACGATCAAGGCCGGCCCCGTACAACTGAATTCGGCAGCCAGTTCTTCACGCCTGTAATGCGGCACTGTACCCACGTCATAGACATCGGAAAAACCGACTGGCAGCGTTTTAGCACGGGTGGAACAACGCGGAAATTCCAATGGTTTCTGTTCTACCACGGCAGTCAACCGGGCAGTCATGAACTCAATCGGTCGTTGCAATATGTGACCGTAGGCTTGATTGTGTGCCCGTTCAAAACGTTGCTGTATTGTTTGTTGCATGTTGTTTTCGTCATCAGGCATATCAATCGTAATATGAAAGCCCTGCCCGGCATAGCGTACATCCACCCGTCGCTCGAAAGTCAGCCTCAGGCCTTGCATGCT
>WFUI01000179.1 GCA_015485035.1 Mariprofundus sp. | reverse complement strand
CAGCATTTCACGCAAGCCCAGAGTCGGGCTAATACGGACAGCACTATAATTCTGCTCAATCCCGGCCAGTTTTGCAGCCGCATCAATCGCATCATGATAATTACCCAGCGAATCAACCAGCCCCAGCCGGTGTGCATCGGTACCGCTCCAGACACGGCCTTCGGCCAATGTCGCTACTTTTTCAACGGGCAGATGCCGGCCGCTGGCAACAACGTGTAAAAAACTGCGATAAATATGCTGCATGGAGAGTTGCATGACTTTATCCAGTTCCGGCGGTAACGGGCGGTCAGGACGGATGCCCCCGGCAATAGATGTTGTGCCCAGCCCGTCACTATGTACACCCAGTTTTTCCAGACTGCGCTGCATATTGGCCAAAACGCCAAAAGCACCGATCGAGCCGGTGATCGTGGTCGGGGCGGCCCATATTTGATCGGCAGGTGTTGCCATCCAGTAACCGCCGGATGCGGCCATGCTGCCCATGGATACGACCACCGGTTTCCCCGATTTTTTCAAGCGCATGATTTCGCTTCGAATGGCTTCCGATGCCTGGGCGCTACCGCCGGGACTGTCTATCCTGAGCACAATGGCTTTGATGTTCGGATCCAGTCTGGCCTTGTTTAGCATCTCCATCATGGTTTCGCTGCCCACCGTGCCGGGGGGCTGCTTTCCATCCAGAATCATGCCGCTGGCCGTGATGATGCCCACCCGGTTTGCTTTGGGGGAAGGCTTGTCGCCACTGGTTGCATTCAGGTATTGCCGGAAATCTATGCTGGCATACTCGCCGGATTGCTTGCCCAGGGCGCCGGCAATATAGCTCTGAATATCTCCATGACTGGCAAGCGAATCGACCAGTCCTTCCGCCCTGGCCAGTTCAGCAGTGCTGCCATCATGTTCGGCCAGATATTTCGACGGTTTATCCAGCACGGTCTGCAAGCGATCCGCCTTGATATTACGCATCCCGGCCACATCATTTTTGTACTCGGTCCACAATACGCTCAACAGCAACCTGTTGGATTGCCTGTCCTCGGCGGACATATCGTTGCGCACAAGCGGTTCAATGGCTGCTTTGTATTTACCGGCGCGAAACAGTTGTACATCAATATGCAGTTTATCAAGCGCATCCTTGATGTAATTTTTATAAATACTGAATCCTTCCAGCGCTACCACACCAAGCGGGTTCAGGAATACCTGATCCGCTGTGGCCGCAAGATAATATTGTGATTGTGAATAGTTCGGTCCGATGGCAACGACCATTTTTCCGGATGTTTTGAATTGTTCAATGGCATAACGTAATTCCTGTAGTTTGGGTAGCGACGTTTTGCCCATCTCATCCAGCTTCAGCACCATTAATTTGATATGGTTATCTGTGGCGGCATGTTTGATGACTGTTACCAGATCATGCAAACGTGTTTGGTTGGGTGTTGAGAAATTCAGTGGTATGGCAGATGTAGATGGTAATGTCAGCTCTTCAACAATGCTGCCCGATGGATTAAGAATCAATGCGGCGTTGTCGGGCACGCCGGGGCGTTCGGCAAAAAATATTCCGACAGTGAGCAGCAGGAGCATGATGAACACCACGTTAATCAGAATATTTCGCAGGCGTTCAAGCCAGCGGAACAATGTGGAGAAAAAACGTTTCATAGCAGCATCCTTTCAGGGGGAATAAATTGTGAGTCGAAATAATGGAAGAAAAAACACAACCACTACAAGGTTACAATATGTGTGTTTGTAGCTGCTTTAATGATATCAGGCAGTCTGCTTTTCCAGAGCCTGACGATAACAGTTTGCAGCTTTTTCATATTCGGCAAGCTCTTCATACCACTGGCCAAGGCTGTTCCAGGCAATCATGCAGGAGCAGTCATCCGCCAGCGCCTGCATCTGTTCAAAGGCAAGGCCATCCAGTTTGGCAGCATGGGCCAGCTCGGCACGCAGCCAGCGCTGCGCCTGATTAAGAGCTTCGACCGGTTTCTTCTCCAGTTTCCGGTAATTTCGCATTGGATCAGCACGCTGAAGTTCGAGCAATAACCGGGCAATGCGATCATTGCTGTGCTGTTCAAGGTAACCGGACCACAGGCGCTGGACAGTTTTCGTTTCGCCACTGGCCAACAGGCCATTGCCATAGGCTATCAGCACGTTGGGATCGTCCGGCATCAGTCGATAAGCCTTACGCAGGAAGGCCATTGACTGATCGGGATCCTGTTTGGCTAGTGTGAGGCAGGCGCGAACAAGGCGCGGTTTAACAGACTGGGCAGATCGGCGCCCCTGCTTCCATTCAGTCTCCAGTTGATTGATAAATAGCGGCAAATCACCTTCTTCTTCTGCCAGGTCAACGAGTCTGCTCGTTGCCAGCGGAGCACCGGCATGGGCATGCAACCATGCCTCCAGATGTGCTTTGCGCGTGGCCAGGTCGGGTATATGTTCGGCATGCGGATCCGTGGCGATACGTGCGGCCAACGCCGTAATGAGAGGATCCTGGTTTTCAGCAGGTAGGGGTAGTTCATTCGCGGGGGTCAGTACAGTCTGGAATACCTCAATGAGCCAGTCGGGCAATATACCTCGGCATCGTTTTAACGTTCGGGTGCTTACGCTCCCACGCCCGTCCAGCCATTGTGCCAATGCATCTCTCAGTTTTTTCTCTCTGCGCTTGCGGCTGCCCATGCGCAATGAGCGCCATGCAACACCGGGCCCTGCAAACAGGGCTCCGACAATGCTGCGCAGCAGCCAAAGCAGAGCCAACAGGGCCAGCAGGGCAACGATGAATGTGCCTTGCCGGGTCTCAAATATCCAGCCGAAAGCCTCAATGCGCAGGGTTTGGTCGGCGATATTCGGAAAAACGATCAATGCGATGCTAACAGCAAGCGCCAATAGTAGCAGAAGGGCTAACCTCATTGCTCACCTCCCTGCTGTATCTCCAGGCTGTGGTGACTCCATTGCAGCGCTGTTTCCCGCAGCCTGCGAATGTCAGACTGGATGCCATCGAAGTTTTCCGGCAGGCCCGTTTCCACTGTGCCGGAACTATCAGCATCTGTATGCTGCATGGCTTTAATCTGAAGCAGTAATTCTGCCTGAAGGCTCTGCCATGCCCCTTTTTCCGGCCATGATTCCAGTGTCAGCTGCCGGGATACATCGAGTAACCGGTTTCTCAGACTATCCAGGCGCCGGGCTTCTATTGAAGGCGCCGGACGCAGCTGAAACTGTTTTACAATCCAGGCCAGCCACGGGTATTGCGGTTCCGGCAGAATATTCTGCTGTATGGGTATGGACAGTGCATCAATCCATTTCTTCAGGGCACTCTGCCACTGCTTAAGTTGCTGCACCCGACTGCGCGCCAGCATATGCATGTTTGCAGCTTCCCGGCGCTCACTGTCACTTAAACCGGGTAACAGGGAAATTTCTTCCCAGGTCAGTTGTAACTGTGGCAATCGGCTGGCCGGATCGGCAATCCAGCGCAAACGAATCTGTAAATTCATTTGCTGCTGTTCTTTCAGTGCGTTTTGCAGTTCTTTGCGAGTATTTTCCATCCGTCGCAAGTCATTATGCAATGCCTCGATACTGGATAATAATCTGTGTATTTCTTCGGAAGACACAACAGGCCTCTGGGTGGTGACGGGATGTGGTCTTGCGGCCGGGACAGGTTTTGCGGCCGGTGTCGGAGCCACTGTTTTAGCGGAACCGGATTTGACCGGTGCGACAGCCTGCTTTGCCAGAGCTCGATGCTGTGGTTCGGATGCGTTGTGGAATCTGGCGGTAAGTGATTCATACAAGGGCAGTAATTGGCCACTCAAACCCAGTGCGCCAATCACAGCCACTACAATCAATAATAAAACAAGAATAAGGTTACGGCCGCCGTGCGATTTCCCGGGTTTCTCAGCTTGCATGCCGCCGGAATTATCTGATGCGCTGTCGGCGATAGCAGCATCCATTGCATCCTGTTCGGTTTCTTTGGCGGTATCTGTTTCCACTGCTTTGCCCATCCTAGGCTTCGTTCAGCCAGCGAGCTACGTCCAGTGCGTGATAGGTCAGAATTAAATCAGCGCCGGCGCGTTTAAATCCAAGCATGGTTTCCAGCACCACACGTTTTTCGTCAATCCATCCGTTTGCTGCGGCCGCTTTCACCATGGCATATTCACCCGATACATTATAAACAGCCAGCGGCAATTGCGTGGCATCTTTGACTTCCCGGATAATATCCATATAGGCCAGTGCCGGTTTAACCATCAGCATGTCTGCACCTTCTTCAACATCCAGCCATGCTTCTTTCAGGGCTTCACGGCGATTGGCCGGATCCATCTGATAACTGGCACGATCTCCGAAACTGGGTGCGGAATCGGCGGCATCGCGGAAGGGGCCAAAGTAACCGGAAGCATATTTAACGGCATAGGACATCACGGGTGTATGCGAAAAACCGGTATCATCCAGGGCTGTACGGATTGCTGCAATCATGCCGTCCATCATGCCGGACGGGGCAACAATATCGACGCCGGCGCGTGCATAGGAAACGGCTTCCTTTTGCAGGTTCGCCAGCGTGGCATCGTTATCCACCTCCTCACCATCCAGCACGCCGCAGTGTCCATGATCGGTATATTCGCAGAAGCAGGTGTCCGCAATGACGCACATATCCGGGCTGGCCTCTTTGGCCGCCCGGATCGCCTGCTGGACAATACCGTTGTTGTCCCAGCCGCCGGATCCGACAGCATCTTTCTCGGCCGGAATACCGAACAGGATGATGCCCGGAATATCCAGAGCCGCGACTTCTTTCACAATATCGCCGACCTGAGAAAGTGGGATGCGTGAAACACCCGGCATACTCACAACCGGTACGGCTTCCTGAATGGTCTCGTCGACAAATATTGGATAAATCAGATCGGCGGTGGTCAGATCGGTTTCCCGTACCATGCGTCGCAAGGTGGCGGAGTTACGCAGTCGGCGCGGGCGAATCATCAGATCAGGCAAGGACATATCTTTGCTCCTGTTGGAATACTGCAATCATAAAAGGTATCTCTATTTTGAACACTATAACGGCTTTTTCAAAACTGTCAGGCATGTTGATCGAAATGCCTGGCCAGAGCATCCAGCATGGCCTCAAAACTAGCGTCTTTGGCGACAACCTGCACGTTCAGGCCCAGTTTGCGAGCTGCTGTCGCCATCTTTTCAGAAATCACTGCAATGACAGGGCGATTGGCCAGTGCCAGCGAGCCGGTGCGTTGCAGATAAAACGATGCAGTCTTTGCACTGCCCAGCAACACAGCG
The DNA here is from genome assembly GCA_015485035.1 of Mariprofundus sp. Lineage (GTDB taxonomy): Bacteria > Pseudomonadota > Zetaproteobacteria > Mariprofundales > Mariprofundaceae > Mariprofundus. The sequence goes on along the minus strand of WFUI01000179.1, from coordinate 5,653 downwards.
TCTATATGGCCGTCTTGCAACATCGTGAGCACATCTTCCGCATCATCTGACGGGCAGATTGTACGATAGGCCGGAACTGTCACCACTTTCACGCCCTGTTCCGACAAGGCTTCGGCAAGGGTTTCGCGGCCCTCTTCGGCGCGGAAAAACAGGAGGGAATCCGGCAATCCGTTTGCCTGATATGCATCAACCAGACCATCCTGCGAGGGTTTTTCCGGAATAATATCGATACATACACCTGATTGTGACAGTGCCCTGGCAGTTTTCTTCCCCACCGCTGCAACCCGTTTGCGTTGTATGGCCTCGGCCAGATTGCGGCCATCATCAGTCATGGTTTTTGCTACCGCATGCACACCATTCGCGCTGGTGAACAGGACATCGCTGCATGTATCCAGCAAACTCATGGCATGGGTGATCATGTCAGGAAGATATTCAACGGCCAGGCAGGGCAGCGAAACAGCACTTGCTCCGCGTGCCTCCACTATCCGGCACATAGTCGGGTAGTGCTCTTTGGCTCGGGTCACGAGAATGCGTTTATCTGTCAGTCCGGTGGATGGCATAGCGCTATCATGCAAGAACTTGCCGGACAGTTCTAGTAGGGCGGATCCATCGCCGGGCAAAAAAACCGCCCTTTTCATTCAGGGCTAATGCCATCATCATCCGCTGCTCAGTAAAACAAGGGGTTGTAGTCGGTGTCAGAACGTTATTCAGCACAGGAAATCGAAGCCAAATGGCAACAGAAATGGCAAGAATCGGGCATCGATGCTGCCTGCGAAGATGATGGGCGGGAATCCTATTATTGTCTGGTTATGTTCCCCTACCCGTCCGGCAATCTGCATATGGGCCATGTGCGCAATTATTGTCTGGGTGATGCTGTGGCACGTTATAAACGTATGCAGGGTTTTAATGTGCTGCATCCGATCGGTTGGGATGCTTTCGGGCTGCCGGCTGAAAATGCTGCAATTAAACACCACCGCCCGCCGGCCGAGTGGACCTATGCCAATATTGATCAGATGCGGGGTCAACTCAAACGACTGGGCCTTTCCTATGACTGGAGCCGGGAAATTGCCACCTGCCACCCTGATTATTATCGCTGGGAACAATGGATGTTTACCAGGCTGATAGAGAAGGGGCTGGCTTATCAATCCAATGCCGAAGTAAACTGGTGTGATCCCTGCCATACGGTATTGGCCAACGAACAGGTAGTCGACGGTGTATGCTGGCGCTGCGATACACCGGTAATTCGCAAGAATCTGAAACAGTGGTTTATTCGCATCACCGATTATGCCGAGGAGTTGCTGGCCGATCTTGACCAGTTAACGGGATGGCCGGAAAAAGTGGTGGGTATGCAGCGCAACTGGATCGGAAAATCGACCGGTGCTGAAGTTTCCTTCGGATTGGAAGACAGCGAGGAAACTCTGGATATTTTCACCACCCGCCCCGACACGCTGATGGGCGTGACCTATATGGCCGTAGCAGCCGGGCACCCGCTGGCAGTAAAAGCAGCTAAAGAGGATCCTGAACTGGCAGCTTTTCTGGAGGAATGCAGCAAAATTTCAACTAAAGAAGCCGATGTCGAAACGATGGAAAAGAAAGGCATGCCGACCGGATTCAATGCGATTCATCCGGTCAGCGGCGATAAGGTTCCGGTGTGGGTGGCTAATTTTGTATTGATGGGTTACGGCACCGGCGCAGTCATGAGTGTGCCAGCGCATGATCAGCGCGACTTTGAGTTCGCCAAAAAATACGGCTTATCCATTAGACAGGTCATTCAACCTGCCACGGGTGACTGGGATATCGAATCAGCAGCATTTATCGATGCCGGCGTGTTAATGAACTCGGGGCAGTTTGACGGGCTTGCATCCGCGGAGGCGAGACAGGTCATTACGGCATGGTTAGCTGAAAACCACAAAGGCAGTGAACGCGTACAATATCGTTTGCGCGACTGGCTGGTTTCTCGCCAGCGCTATTGGGGAGCACCGATCCCGGTTGTGCACTGCGCTGATTGCGGTGCAGTGCCCGTCCCGGATGACCAGCTGCCGGTGGAACTGCCAACCCATTTGCAACCGACCGGTGGTGCTTCTCCCCTGACTGAATGCGAAACATTCAAACATACCGATTGTCCGCAGTGCGGCAAACCAGCAGAACGTGAACTCGATACGTTCGATACCTTCATGGAATCGTCCTGGTATATGAACCGCTATACCAGTCCGCGCAATTCAGAAGCCATGGTCGATGCTGCTGATATGGATCGCTGGGCTCCGGTCGATCAATACATCGGGGGTGTCGAACATGCCGTTTTGCATCTGCTTTATGCTCGCTTCTATCACAAGCTGATGCGTGATGCAGGCCTGTTCACTGCTGAGCAGGGTGGTGATGAACCATTCAAAAACCTGCTGACGCAGGGGATGGTACTCAAGGACGGTACCAAAATGTCGAAATCCAAGGGTAATACAGTTGACCCGAATGCCATTATCGAACGATTCGGGGCGGATACGGCACGGTTGTTCACCCTGTTTGCGGCTCCGCCGGAGAAGGATCTGGAGTGGAATGATGCAGGTGTGGAAGGTGCGCACCGTTTCCTGGGGCGCGTATGGCGGTTACTGCAAAAGCTGGATCAGAGTTACGATGAGAAGGATAGTAATGACGATGCAGCAAGCGTAAAAGCCATTCGTTTTGCAATCCATTCGACCATTAAAAAAGTTACCCATGCATTTGAACATGGTTTCGCATTCAATGTGGCGATTGCAGCATTGATGGAGCTCAGTAACAGTTTACAAGCATATAACCCAACAGGGATTTCCGGCAAGGCAGCCTATGGTGAAGGCATGAAGGCTCTTGCCACAATGCTGGCACCGTTCGTTCCCCACTTTGCCTGTGAAATCGGTGAGCGGCTTGGAATGGAAACAACAGCCGTGGTCAGCAGCTGGCCGCAAGTGGATGAGTCGGCGCTGGCACAGGATGAGATTACGCTGGTTGTGCAAATCCAGGGCAAAAAACGCGGCGAGATTACCATTGCCAAAGATGCCGGTCAGGAAGAAGCGATGGCCGCAGCAAGGGCCAATGCTTCCATCAATAAATGGCTTGATGGCATGCAGGTCGTCAAGGTGATTCTGGTGCCGGGTCGTTTGCTGAATATTGTGGTGAAGCCGGCATGAAACATATGCGGTATATTGATCCGATGATGGCCTGGGTGGGCGTTCTGTTAGCAAGTCTGCTGATGCTTAATAGTTGTGGTTATCATTTGGCAGGGCATGGTAATACTGTTGGAGCTATTGCTGCAGATGTTCGAACGGTCAGTATTGTTGGCAATGCTGAAAAAAATCTGCTGGTTCGATTTCGGCAACAACTACATTCGGACGCCTATAGCATCGTGACAGATGGTGATGTGGCAGATCCGGAGCATCATGCCGTCGTTCATGTGAATGTCCCGGCCCCCTCATTTACGCCATCGGCATTCAGCAGTGCCGGTGTCGCAACCCAGTACCGGATGATACTTACTGGTTCGGTGGACGTTGCCCGGCAAGGAAAAACAGTCTGGCAGAGCGGTAATATACAACGCCGCGGCGATGTGTTTGTAACGGGTGGCCCGACCAGCATTGAGGCTTCACGTGAACGACTGTTGAAAGATTTGAGCAAGCAGTGGCTCAATGATGCTGTGAGCCGTTTGCGTTCCGGATTTTAACATGAAACAAACAACGCACCTGCATGATTTTTTCTGCCCTGTAGGAATGTTTCATTCCACGGTGTGGAACCCCCAGGCGCGTTAGATGAATTATTCCGGCTGTTTGTGATGCGATTAAATCCGGACAAATTGCTGCCAGCTCAACATCATGTCTATTATCTTTTTGGAGAAGATCATGATGCCCTGTTTGAAGCGGCGGAATCACTGCTGGAGCCGGGGCATGAAAATGCGCTGCGCATGCGTCTGGATATCAATGAGCTGGCACGCTTTGAAGAAGAATCCAGAAATCAGGGTCTGTTTGGCCCATCCTGCTGTTATGCGCTGGTGCGTAATGCCCAGTCGGCGAATCCGAAGCAGGCCGATCACCTGCTTCGTCTGGCGGCCATGTCGGGGGATGAGCACCGGCTGATTATCTGTGCGCCCGGCATGGATTGGAAAAAGGCGTTGCATAAAAAAATGAAAGCGCTGCCTGCACTGCCTCAATGCGAATTCAAACTGCCCGATGAAGCCGGATTCCGGCGCTGGCTGGATCAGGAATTGACAAACTCCGGCCTGAATCTCAACCCCGAAGCAGTCCGGTGGACGGCCGAGCGTCTGTTCGGTATGCGGATGGCTGCCCGCCAGGTGATTGAACGATTACGTTGGTATGACAACGGCTCGGGCACGGAAATCGGTATCGATATTGTTGCTCAACTGCTGGGCGAACGGGCACCGGATGCTCTGGAAGACTGGTGCCATGCCGTTGCCATGCGAAAACCTGTTGCTGTGCGACTGGCCATGCGCCTGCTCAGAGAACAGCAGGTGGCGGAAGTACAGATGATTTCATGGCTGGGCACACGCATGCAGCAAATACTGATGTATCGCTGGTTTCAGTCGCAGCGCGACAGAAATCCGCTGGGTGCGGCAAAAGTATTCGGTGAGGCACGGCTGAAAGTGGCAGATGAGGCGCGTTGCTGGCGTGGTGCTGAATTGACAAGTGCCGTTTGTCGGATTGTGCAGGCTGAAAAACGGGTCAAGGGTGCTTCGGTGGAAGACAAACATGTTGTCGTGGAGCGTTTGACGCTGGATTTGACTGGCACGGGCAGGCTGGTTGAAACGGAAAAAGAAACATCATGAACTGGATGGATTTTGAAGCTGCACATGTCTGGCATCCCTACGCCAGCATGTTGCACCCCGTACCGGCTTATCCGGTCAAGTGTGCCGAAGGTGTTTACCTTGAACTGGAGAACGGGCATCGGCTGATTGACGGTATGGCTTCATGGTGGTGCGCCATCCACGGTTACAATGTGCCCGAACTCAATACTGCCATCGAAAAACAATTGCATGCTGTGGCGCATGTGATGTTCGGTGGCCTGACCCATAAACCTGCAGCAGATCTTGCCCGCAAACTGCTGGAGATTACACCGGCCAGCATGAATCACGTATTCTTTGCGGATTCCGGTTCAGTGGCAGTCGAAGTGGCTATCAAAATGGCGATTCAATACTGGCAGGCACAGGGGAAGGCTGAGAAAAACAGGCTGTTGACCATTCGAGGCGGTTATCACGGCGATACTTTCGGAGCCATGAGCGTCTGTGACCCCGTATCGGGCATGCACCATCTGTTTTCCGGCCTGCTGGCCGAACAGCTCTTTGCCGATGCGCCCACAGCCCGAACGGATGAGGCATGGAGCGAATCGGAAATTCAATCGTTTGCTGCCATGATCGAACAGCATCAGCATGAAATCGCAGCGGTGATACTGGAACCTCTTGTGCAGGGAGCCGGAGGTATGCGTTTTTATGCGCCGGAATTTTTGCGCCGGGTGCGGGCTTTATGTGATAAACACGACGTGCTGCTGATCTGTGACGAAATCGCCACCGGTTTTGGCCGAACCGGAACCATGTTTGCCTGTGATCAGGCCGGGATACAGCCTGATATTATGTGTATCGGAAAAGCGCTGACCGGAGGCTATATGACACTGGCCGCCACAT
>WFUI01000178.1 GCA_015485035.1 Mariprofundus sp. | reverse complement strand
GATGAAACAGCAGGAAGTCGATGTTGAAGTGTTCACCATAGGGCGCCGTGCGGGTATGTTCATGCGCCGTATAGGCGCCCCGATTATTGGTGTTGCCGAGAATGTGCCTGATATACCGGAACTGTCCGATATCATTGGCTTGGTAACTCTGTCTATCGAGAAGTACATTAAGGGCGACATTGATGCTGTCCATCTGGTTTATTCTGAGTTTGTCAATACCATGACCCAGACGCCTGTAACCATGCGACTGATGCCGTGCCCGTTGCCTGAAGAAGAAAAACATGGCTATTGGGATTATTTGTACGAACCGGAAGCAAAGGAAGTGCTTGAAGGCGTATTGCGTCGATATGTGGAATCACTGGTCTATCATGCACTGCTGGAAAACAAGGCGTGTGAACAGTCAGCACGTATGGTGGCGATGAAGGCTGCTACCGATAATGCCAAGGATATCGTCAAGGATCTCAGCATTACTTACAACAAGGCCCGTCAGGCAGCTATTACACAGGAGCTGGCAGAAATTTGTGCCGGCGCTGCTGCGGCAGGCTGAAAATAATGAAACAGTTAAGATATTCAGGAGAGGTCAGAAAATGAGTACAGGAACTATTGTCCAGGTAATCGGTCCGGTAGTGGATATCCGCTTCAATGCTGGCAAGCTGCCAAAAATTTATAATGCTCTGTTGATGAGCGATCCAAAACTCACGCTGGAAGTGCAGCAGCACCTCGGTGACAACTGTGTCCGTGCGATTGCCATGGGTACCACCGATGGTTTGAAGCGTGGTATGGAAGTGACCGATACCGGCGCTGCGATCAAGGTGCCTGTCGGACAGGCTACGCTGGGTCGTATCATGAATGTGTTGGGTGAAGGCATCGACTTTGAAGGTGAAGAAGTCAAAGCAGAGGAATTTAACGAGATTCATCGAGCTGCGCCCAGTTTTGAAGAGCTGGCACCTTCATCTGAAATTCTCGAAACCGGCATCAAGGTTATCGATCTGATCGCTCCGATTGCCAAGGGCGGTAAAGTTGGCCTGTTCGGCGGTGCCGGCGTGGGCAAGACCGTTAATATGATGGAATTGATCAATAACATCGCCAAGGCACACGGTGGTTTCTCCGTATTCGCCGGTGTGGGTGAACGTACCCGTGAAGGCAACGACTTCTACTACGAAATGAAGGAATCCAACGTACTCGATAAAGTGGCGCTGGTATATGGCCAGATGAATGAGCCTCCGGGAAACCGTCTGCGCGTAGCTCTGACCGGTTTGACCATGGCAGAGTATTTCCGTGATGAAGGCCGCGATGTATTGATCTTTATCGATAATATCTACCGTTATTCACTGGCCGGTGTGGAAGTGTCCGCACTGCTGGGCCGTATGCCGTCCGCAGTGGGTTATCAGCCGAACCTGGCTGAAGAAATGGGTCGTTTGCAGGAGCGTATTGCTTCCACCAAGACCGGTTCTATTACTTCCGTTCAGGCCGTATATGTGCCTGCCGATGATTTGACCGATCCAGCTCCTGCCACCACATTCGCGCATCTGGATTCTACGATTGTGCTGTCCCGCTCCATTGCCGAATTGGGAATCTATCCTGCCATTGACCCGCTGGATTCATCTTCCCGCCAGCTTGATCCAAAAGTGGTTGGCAACGAACACTATGAAGTGGCGCAGGGCGTACAGCAGACCTTGCAGCGCTATAAGGAATTACAGGACATCATTGCGATTCTGGGCATGGATGAGTTGTCCGATGAAGACAAGCAGCTGGTGGCTCGTGCGCGCAAGATTCAGCGTTTCCTGTCTCAGCCTTTCCATGTGGCAGAGGTATTCACCGGTTCTCCGGGCGTATATGCCAAGAAGGAAGAGACCATTAAATCATTCAAGGGCATCCTGGCCGGCGAATATGACCACATGCCTGAACAGGCATTCTATATGGTCGGCGGCATTGAAGAGGCAGTCGCCAAAGCCGAAAAGATGGCGGCTAAAGGCTAATGGCTGCTACTATGCAAGTACTGGTCGCCACTGTTGAACGCGAAGTTTACCGTGGCGAAGCCGAATTTCTGGTGGCTCCCGGGGTTGCCGGAGAACTTGGTATTATGCCCAAGCATACTCCGCTGATCAGTTCACTGGCCTCTGGTGAGCTACGCATCACCAATGGTGATACTGTGGATGAAGTGTTTGTATCCGGGGGTTTTATTGAAGTTCAACCGGATATGATCACCGTGCTGTCCGATTCAGCAGAGCGCGCTGCTGATATTGATGAAGCTGCTGCTGTTGAGGCTGAACGAAAAGCAAAAGAGATGCTTGATTCGCATAATGAAGACATTGATTATGCAAGAGCAGAAGCTGAACTGGCGATGATGACGGCACGGCTGATGTGGCTTAGAAAGAAAAAGAAGAAATAGTACACGCGTATTTTTATTGCAGGGCCGCACATGTTGCGGCCCTTTTTTGTTGAACCGGTTTTATTGCTGAACCGGTTGTTGCATCAACAAACTGCATTCATAGTTTTATCTGCTATAATCAGCTTCATTATTTTTTATATTCAATACAGTGAGGAAACCACTATGGGCAAATTTCATTATCCTGATTTGCAAGTGTGCGTGCTGGCGGCAGGCAGGGGGAAACGTATGCGTTCGAACCTCCCCAAGGTGCTGCACAACGTATTAGGCAGGGCAATGATTGATTATATCCTGCACACGGTGGAATCGCTCAGGCCGAAAGGAATCGCTGTGGTGACCGGTCATGCGTCCGAACTGGTTAGACAACATGTCGGGCAACCGGTAAATCTGGAATGGGTTATTCAGGATAAACAACTGGGAACAGGCCATGCTGTCAAACAGTGTGAACAGGTGATTCGCGATGTGCGTGATGTATTGATTGTTTGCGGTGATACGCCGTTACTTCAGATTGAGACTCTGGCCAGGCTGGTGGATGAGCATCGCGAGTCTGATGCTGATGTAACTGTGTTAACTGCACAGCCAGAAAATCCGTTTGGTTATGGCCGTGTCATACGCGATCAGCATGGTCATGTCACAAGCATTGTCGAAGAGAAAGATGCAAGCGCAGAGCAGCGTCAGATATCCGAAGTAAGCAGTGGCATCTATTGCGTACGTTACGATGTGTTATTCGATCTGCTACATGCCATCGGTAACCGCAATGCACAGGGCGAATATTATTTGCCGGATATTGTTCCACTGGCACTTCAGGCCGGTCAATCCGTAGAAGCCGTACTTATGCATGATGCTGATGAGATGCTTGGTGTAAATGACCGGGTTCATCTGGCACATGTCGAGGATCTGATGCAAAAACGCATCATTGAAGATTGGCAGCGCCGGGGTGTGACGGTTGAAAAGCCAGATACCGTTCGCATCGAGGCGGGCGTAAAAATCGGCATTGATACGGTTATTCAGGCGGGTTGTTATCTGATCGGGGCTACCCAGATTGGTGATGAGTGTCGCATTGGGCCGAATGCTGTATTGGTTGATGCATGGCTGGATGATCGCGTGAATGTATATGCATTCAGTCATATCCACAGTGCTGCCGTTGGTTCTGATGCGCTTGTTGGTCCTTATGCCAGACTGAGACCCGAGGCTCGACTGGATGAGGGTGTACATATCGGTAATTTTGTCGAAGTGAAAAAGGCGGTGGTTGGAGAGGGTAGCAAAGTAAATCACCTTGCTTATATCGGTGATGCCACCATCGGCCGGAATTGCAACATCGG
>WFUI01000177.1 GCA_015485035.1 Mariprofundus sp. | reverse complement strand
GAAGTTTGGTGATTCCAAACGAATTACGAGTAACGCTGAGTGACCTCATTTGGAGCGCAGCCCGCAGGGATTGGCCATTTTTCCGTCCTGCTGCGTTATCGCAAGCTCATGTGCAATAAGCACATATCGCTTGCAAAGCCTTGCAGGAACACAAAAATGACCGAATCGACGCCATCAAAATTAGTGTGAACAGGCCCTAGCTCAACCGCCGGGTTTTTCGACGATCAGAATTTTGAACGGCCACAGGGGAATGCCGATCATGGTATGCAGTACAATTTTTCCCCCGGCCTGTTCCAGAGCCGGAGCCACATCGACTGAGCGGCAGCCCATGGAAATGGATGGTATTTTCCAGGCAATATCCTCTACTCTGTCAGCCAGCCATTTGATTGCCGGACTGGTTGGATCGGTGGAATGGGCGATACCGACTCTGCCTCCGGGTTTGACTACACGATACATTTCCAGCGCAGCTTTGGCAGGATCATACAACGGGCATAAACTGTAGGTGGAAAGGGCGACATCGAAGTGGTTGTCCGGAAATGGTAACTGGCACATATCTCCGGTTTCAAAGCTGGTTGGTGCGTCAGGGTGTTCTTTGGCGATTTTTTTCTTCGCTGCCGCCAGCATCTCATGACTCAAGTCAAAGAATGTAACGCTGCCGGATGAGCCTGTTTTTTGTGCAGCCAGAATACCGGTTGATCCTGTGCCTGCGCCGGCATCCAGTACGATGTCTCCGGCATGGACTGTGCGGTTCACCACCATGCGTCTGCCGCGCTGATCGAATCCGGCGGTGATGAATCCGTGTTGCAAATCGTAACGACGGGCGATCTGTAGATTTTCTTCAGCTGGTCGATTTCCAATGCCGTGCGCATATGATCGCCTCGTTTAACGGATTGATCCTGCACGATGATTATAGCTGGGATTTACACAAAAACAGGCATTTGTCAGTGTTGTCTCAACAATAGGAAAGAGGAACCCGGAATGGTCAAACATATCGTGATGTGGAAGTTGAGAGACAAGGCAGATGCGGCAGAGATCAAAGAACGTCTGGAGGCTCTGGCAGGGAAGATTCCCGGTCTGCTGAATATTGAGGTTGGTATTGATTTTCTCGAATCAGAGCAATCTGCCGATGTGGTTCTGCTTGCCGAACTGGCAGATCGCGAGGCGCTGCAAAGCTATCAGACACATCCGGAACATCAGGCCGTGGTGCCGCTGGTGAAAGCAGCAGCGGTGGCCCGCACGGTGGTGGATTACGAATTCTGATCTGCTCAACAGCTGTTCAGAACATATCCTGTAACCACGAAGTCCTGTTTTTGACAACATTAATATTTGTGCTTTAATAACAACTGACCGACCATACTGAGGAGGCAGATATGTTAGTTGTTCAGCAAAAGATTGATGAGTTTTTAGATGCGATCGCCCAGGTTCACGGAGAAGAGTACAAGAATAATATGCTGGTTGAGCACAAGGGCGGCTCGCAGATTCTTGTGAAGTATCCCGAGCAAGAAGGTATGCTTGTGGGACTCGACACGCTGGAGCTGATGACCAAAAACCTGCACAGCAAAGTGGCGGAAACAGCTTGATGTGAAACAGTGCAGGGCCCGGAAACGGGCTCTGCTTTTCAGTGAAGTGTTAAATCAGGGTTATATTCAGGAGCGCATTTCCTGTTCAATGACAGCACGCAGTTTATCGATGCCCGTACCTTTGAAACTGGATGTCGGAATCGGGCTGAGCATGCCTCCCATCGCATCGGTCATTTCCTTTAAGCGTTTGCTGCGTTGATTGCCCGATAGCTTGTCCGCCTTGGTGGCTACCGGCAACCAGCGCAGGCCACCTTCATTGAGCCATTCGATCAATTGTAAATCCGAATCCTTGGGGCCGTGACGTATATCGAGCAGCATCAGCACCAGCTTCAAATCAGCCCGGGCCAGATAACCTTCGATCATGTTAATCCAGCGCTTCTGCTCTTTTTTAGGTGCCCGTGCATAACCATAGCCGGGTAAATCGACAACCAGCAGTTCAGCATCGACATCGAACAGGTTGAGTAACCGGGTGCAGCCCGGGTTCTTGGATGTCTTGACCAGACCCTTGCGCCCGAACAGTGCATTCATCAATGATGATTTGCCGACATTGGAATGGCCGGCTACGGCAATTTGCGGCAGGTCAATATCCGGAAACTGGCTTGAATCGGCCACCGATTGCAAAAAATGTGTATTGGGCCAGTGGATATCACCATGCCTGCTTGAATCTGTCATGCCGACAAGCTGACAACAGATCAGAACAGCCGCAAGCGATAAGCGTTTAAGGAAATGCTGATTTATTAAGCCTCTGCCAAAAATCAGCAAGCCATCCATGGCCTGCAGGGACACGCTTCCATAAATCACCAGCAGACATATCGGCGGATAAAGCTGGTGAATTTTCGGCAGCCAGCTAAGCTTGCACATTTTTTAGGCAACAGGATCACCCGTCATGACAACGCAATTACTGCCCGGTTTCACATTGGGCAATCACCATATTGATGTACCACTGGTGCTGGCTCCGATGGCTGGTATTACCGATCTGCCGTTTCGCAAGATTTGTAAACGTTTCGGGGTCGGGCTGGTGGTATCCGAGATGATTGCCTCCCGTGCCGTCGATATGGGACGCGAGCGTACAGAGCGCATGGCCGAACTGGGTGATGATGAGCATCCGGCTTCGATCCAGATTGCCGGTGCAGACCCGGTTTTTGTGGCCGAGGCCGCGCGCTGGGCCGTGGGTCACGGGGCTGATTTTGTGGACATCAATATGGGCTGTCCGGTCAAGAAAATCTGCAAACAGGTGGCCGGTTCGGCCATGCTCAGGGATGAAAAGCTGGTAGCGCGTGTACTCAAGGCCGTGGTCGAAGCTGTTAACGTTCCGGTAACGCTGAAAATACGTACAGGTTGGGATGATACATCCAAAAATGTCGAAAATATTGCACGCATTGCAGAGGATTGCGGCATCCAGATGTTGACGGTGCATGGACGTACCCGCGCCCAGATGTTTCATGGTCACGCCAGTTGGGAAGATATCGGCCTGGCCAAGGCGGCGGTCTCAATTCCGGTTATTGGCAACGGGGATATCATCGATGCCACATCGGCCCGTGAAATGATTCGTATTTCCGGCTGCGACGGTGTCATGGTGGGTCGTGCGGTGCAGGGAAACCCGTGGGTATTGGGTGAAGTGCATGCGGTTTTGACCGGTGCCCCGCTGCCTGCTGCGCCCACTGCCAGCGAGCGCTGGTTGATCGTGAGTGAACATTTGCATCATCTGGCCGAACATCACGGTATTCGCACGGCAGCCAAACTGGCTCGCAAACATGTGATCTGGTACAGCAAGGGCTTGCATGGCTCGGCAGAATTCCGGCAATCATTCCAGACCCTGACCGACTGGCAACAGATGCTGGATGTGGCCGCCGGTTATTTCCTCGGTCTGGGCGGACATGTACACCAGCATATACTCGAGTCTGTGCGTCACCCGTCTTCGCCGGAGGCAGCGCATGCGGTTTGAACAGGTTCCATTATCGATTCTGCCTTTGCCGATGTTATTGCTCGATAGTGAAGCCCGCATATTACAGGCCAACCTGCTGGCTCAGGAAGCCTTGTGTAAATCCAATCGACAACTGGCAGGCCGTCACCTGTCCGATGTGTTTTCGCCCTATGTTGAGATTGAGCGACTGCTGTCGTTGCTTACGCCATACGGTGGCGGTGTATCGGAGCACCATGTCTGTATGCAGGACGGGGGGATGCCGGTATCACTGCATATGGGCATGCATGAAGGCGGAATCGCGGCGATTTTTGTACCGGAAGCCCATCGCTCGGAGGTTGAGCGCCATGCCAAACGCCATGAAATGGCTGAAGCCGTGGCACGCATCGCTCTGGAAATGGCGCATGAAGTGAAAAACCCGCTGGCTGCGCTCAGAGGTGCCAGCCAGTGGTTGTCCGAACAGGATATGAATACCGATGCCAAGGAAGCAGTTGAACAGATGATAAACGGGGTGGACCGGATTCGCGATCGTATCGACGCTTTTTTACAGGTCGGCCCGCGTGCGCCCGTGCAGATGGAAATGATCAATCTGCATGCCTTGATTCAGGATGTTATTCCGAATCGCGATGGCCAGTACCCGGAGGACATTTATATCAGCCGGGTATTTGACCCCAGCCTGCCCGATATTCTGGCTCATCCGGCCCGCTTGCGGCAGGCCTTCGAGAACCTGTGGCAAAATGCCCTGGAGGCAGCAGATAGTAAAATCGAATGGCAGACGCGCATGGCGCCGCTGGTGCATCTGCCCGGCCATCAGGGCAAAGTGGTAGAAATCAGTATCACCAATGATGGTGCCATGATTCCTGAAGAATTGCAGGATCGCCTGTTCGAGCCGTATGTGACAGGCAAACAGCGCGGCAGCGGACTGGGTCTGGCACAGGTTGAGCGGGTGATGCTCGAGCATGGTGGCCGGGTTAATGTGAAAAGTGAAAACGGACGTACCACCATGATACTGCAATTGCCGGTCAAATCACTGAACGACGGGTCGAACCAGAGCGGGGAGAAATAGCGATGAAAGCGCTGATTGTTGATGATGATGAAGGTATTCGCTGGGTACTGGACAAGGTGCTGCGCGAAGAAGGACTGGATGTATTGCAGGCCGGATCGATTACCGAGGCAAAAGAGGAACTGGCAAACAATGATATCGGCATTGTGTTTCTCGATGTCTATTTGCCGGACGGTAACGGTATGGATTTTCTGGCTACGGGAACGATGCAGATGCCGGTGGTGTTGTTAACGGCGGAAACCACCTTTGGCCATGCCGCCGAGGCTTATCGCATTGGTGCGATGGAGTATCTGCCCAAACCGTTTGATCTGGATGAAGTGCGTCAACTGGTTCAGCGCGTGCGCCCGGTGCAGAAAGCACCGGCGCCAAAGCCGGAGGTGAAAGAGAAGGAAGATCTGATTATCGGACGCAGTCAGGCCATGCAGGATATGTTCCGTACGCTGGGACGCGTGGCGACTTCCGATTTAACCGTGCTGATTACCGGCGAATCGGGGACCGGCAAGGAGATGGTTGCCCACACACTGCATGAACGAAGCCAGCGCGCAGATAAAGCGTTTGTCGCCATTAATACCGCAGCAATTCCGGCCGAGCTGCTCGAATCGGAATTGTTCGGCCATGAAAAGGGCTCGTTTACAGGTGCCGATAAAACCCGGGCCGGCCGTTTTGAACAGGCTGATGGCGGCACCCTGTTTCTTGATGAAATTGGTGATATGCCGGCCGCTTTGCAAGCCAAGCTGTTACGCGTGCTCGAAGAAGGCCGGGTACAACGGGTGGGAGGCAGTCAGTCGAAAATAGTCGATGTGCGTCTGCTGGCGGCCACACATCAGCATTTGCCGGATAAAATAACCAAGGGCGAATTTCGCGAGGATCTGTATTACCGGTTGAATGTGATTCCTGTCCATATTCCACCCTTGCGGGAACGGCGTGATGATATTCCGGCACTCGCGCTTCATCTGCTGGATGAAGCGGTGGAGGAACTGGGTATGGATGCGCCGATTCTGCTGGATGACGCGGTTGATTTGCTTTGCCGGCACGACTGGCCGGGGAATGTACGTGAACTGAAGAATGTCATGCGTCGACTGGCCGTATTAACACCGGGGGCAAGTATCACATTGTCCGATGTGGCTCTGGCACTCGGCAATGTCACGAACACACAAAAAGATGAAGAGACAATGGCGCAGGCTGTGACGCGCTGTACCCGCCAGTACCTGCATCAGCTCGGTTATGCCAAAGCGACCAATTTGCACCAATATATGCTCGAACAAACCGAACCGCCGCTATTGATTCTGGCCATGGAACGCTGCCATGGCAACCAGTTGAAAGT
>WFUI01000176.1 GCA_015485035.1 Mariprofundus sp. | reverse complement strand
GTAAAAAATATATGGGCAATGTACTGAATTTGATGAATTCAGTTGCTATCATAGAATCTCCGGCGGGTGCACCGGTGCTGGATTATATGGTTGTGGTTACATCAAATGTTTTGAAGAAGAACTCGGCTGTGGCTCAGCAGACGCTAGCGACCCGAGTGCATCGGTTGATGCAACGTCTGCATCGTGTGCATGAAGGGAAACAATGATTGCATCCATTTCATGGATGAGTTTCTTCATCCACTGGCCGCCTTTGGGGTCTCTGGCCAGAGCAACAGCAATATAGCGACGACCACCGTGCTCAATCAGGGCACTGTCGGCATGGTAGGTGCGCCAGGTACCTGATTTCCGGTACATCTGTAAATCACTGTAATGACTGGCTTCCAGGCCTTTAACAAATTTGTGGCTGATGCCGGGTTTGGAAAGGATGTTTTTCATTTCATGTGAATATTTCGGTGATACCAGCTGCCCGGTTTCCAGCAGGTAGTAATAGCGCGCGGTCTGAATGGCAGTGGCTCCGTGAGAGAGGTGGTGCAGCGGGTCACGATGGAAGGCTGCCCCGCTGGCATATTCCTTGCCAACCCACAGGCCTCCGTTGTGATTCGGATCATAGAGTTTGTATTTCGGTGATTCGAGTCCTTCATTGATATAATTTCCGCCAACTTTTCTTATCATTTCCGTAGCGGCTTTGTTGGAAGAGTGGCGGATCATACTGGTCATCGTTTTACGCAAATCATTATCCAGAGGCAGCTTTCCGGCTGCGATACGTTCAAAGGCGGCAAGCAGGATTGCAATTTTGGGCATGCTGGCGGCATACATCATTTCATCACCGTTGACCTGCGCCATGCTGGGGGAGGCCGGATTGGTGACATCTACCAGTGCAACGGCCAGACGTTTATCGCGGATCGCACCGCTCAGGTGTAGTGAGGCAATGTGCTGTTCCAGCATTTTCTGCATTTTCGGATTGGCGTGGTCACGAATTGCAGGGTGAGTTTTTTTCAGTTTGATGGTTGTGCTTTTATGATTATTAATCGGTTGCTGGGAATGTTCAACTGAAATGGATTTATGGGGGGCGAGCATAAAGAAAAGCAGTCCGGTCATTAATCTGAACCACAGTTTGATTGCCATGCGCGGTTTGTTTGACATATGCGCCTTCCCCGTCGAAACAACTATTCCGACTGTACAAGCAAGGTCATCATACTCCAGAATTACCCATTATGTCAATGATGCAAGATTCGACTCAAGACCGGCCTTTGCTCCGCTGTGTGTTTCTGTTTACAAATTTCTTTCTGATTATTGCTGCATTGTATCATCTAAAGCCGGCCAGTCGCTCAATATTCCTGGAGGTTCTGGGCAGTGATTTTTTGCCCTATGTATGGATTGCGACAGCATTGACGCTTGGTTTTATCGTCTCATTCTACTATCGCCTGATTGCGCGTTTTTCCCGGTTGCAGGTGGTGTTTTCAACAGTATCTATCATTATCATATTATTAATCGTTTTTCGTCCATTACTGATTCATCCTGTGCCGGTTACGGCTTTAGCATTTTTTATCTTTGTCGATATTCTCAGCGTAGTTCTGGTGGAACAATTCTGGAGCCTTACCAATAGCATCTATTCCGAGCAGGAGGGCAAGCGCTGGTATGGCCTGATTGCAACAGGAGGACTGGTAGGTGGTGTGGTTGGTGGACAGGCCACAGACATACTTATCAGACAAGCGGGATTGAAGACTATTGATTTACTGCTGGTTGCTGCAGCCATTTTATTGGGACTGGCTGCGCTTACGGCATTGATGCAACGAGCCGGTCTGTACCGTCAAATTGGTGTTACAGTCAAAGAGCGGGATGTCGAAAAAGGCAGCTGGCGTGCCATTCTTTCCAATCGGTATCTGAAATTGATTACTCTGATTGTATTGCTGGCGCAGATGGTCAGTCCACTGGTGGAATACCAGTTTATGAGCGTTATTGAAGCGACACTGAGCGGACGCGACGAGCGAACTGCTTTTTTGGGGCAATTATTCAGCTTGCTGGGGGTTGTGGCAATTGCCGTGAATGTTCTGATTGTACCGGTGGTACATCGCTGGCTGGGTGTTATTGCGGGCCTCAGTGCACAGCCGCTTGCCGTACTGATCAGTTCAATGTTTTATATGGCTTCACCGACGCTTATGACAGGATCAGTGCTCAAGATTGCTGATCGCGGTTTGTCTTATTCAATCAATCGGGCTTCAAAAGAGTTGTTATATGTTTCTATCGATCCTCTGTTGATTTTTCAGGCCAAAGCATGGATTGATATGTTTGGATACCGCCTGTTCAAGGTGTTGAGTTCATTCCTGATCCTGCTGTTGACGCAGTGGTTGCCATTCAGGGTTCCCAGTACGGATCTGGTCTGGCTGGTGGTGCTGATTTGTATCGGTTGGGGTATGACGCTGGTGATACTAAGTAAAGAACATGGGCGGAGAGTTTCAGCAGCAGCACGCAATCAATAAAAAAACCGTCAGGCAGAGTCCCCTGACGGTTTTTTGTAGTGTTGTATACGGGCTACATGATGCGTTTTACAGAATTCCGTGGAGCTTTCGCAACCTTCGTGGCGCTGACCTGAGCTACATAGTCGGCATGCTGGAAAATAATGTTATCCATTTCACGAATCAATTGCGTCATCCATACACCGCCTTTTGAATCATGGGCCAGTGCAACTGCGATATATCGGCGGCCATTGTGTTCAATCAGGGCGCTGTCGGCATGAAAAGAGCGCCAGCTTCCTGATTTTCTATAGATTGTCGCATTGGTGTTGCTCAAGCCCTTGACGAATTTATGATTGATTCCCGGCTTCGACAAAATAGTTTTCATTTCATGTGAATAGGTGGGGGAGACAAGGTTGCCAGTTTGCAACATATAGTAAAAACGGGCGACCTGCATGGCTGTGGCACCATGTGAGAGGTGATGCAGCGGGTCGCGGTGGAATGCCACACCGCTGGCATATTCCTTGCCAACCCAGAGCCCGCCGTTGAAGTTCGGGTCGTAGAGCCGGTACTTCGGGGATGCCAGAACCTGGTTGATATATTCCTTGCCAACCTTTCTGATCATAGCCGTGGCATCCTTGTTGGATGAGTGGCGGATCATTTTTGTCATGGTCTCGCGGGTATCATTGTTCAGGGTCAGTTTGCCATGCGCAATGCGTTCAAATGCTGCCAGCAGGATGGCTATTTTCGGCAGGCTGGCAGCATACATCATCTCATTACCGTTGACCTGTGCCATACTCGGATCAGATGGATTGGTGATATCGACCAGAGCAATTGACAGACGTTTTTGTCTGACTGCCTTGTCCAGATGGAGATGCTTGATACTGGCATCAAGGCGCTGTTGCAAATCAGGGCTGGAATGCTGGCGAATGGATGGGGTTGTGGTGTTTGAAGCGAAGGAATACGCAGGCATCGTTATCATTAAACTACAGAAAAATCCGAGCAGGAACTTTGATGTCATGCATATCTCCTTGTATTTCAAACTGCTGCATAGTAATAACGGTCATGGTGATTAAGCAATCAGTATGCCTGCAGCATGTATCATTTCGTCACAATTCTATTTTGTCTGGTGCGAACTTTATGATCAATGCGCGTAAAATAAAGTGATATACATTACATGTGGGATCTGCTTCACATGAGTTAAAAGAACACAGTCCGGGTGGAATCGTCACAGCAGGTTTTTTTCTGGTGCGTGAGCAGTGTAATCGTGCCAGTCAGGCAAGGCTTGACCGGTTACCGGCATTATTGATAATGCGCGCCTGTTTTTAATCGCCTGGAGGTTGGCATGCAGCGGCACTGGCTTGTGACATTGCAGAACCTTGCGGCAACCGGCAGGCAGTGGGATACGGATGTTTCCGGGGTATTATTGCAGGATCAGGAAACTGGTTCTGTGCGGGCCTTGGTCGATTTGGCCTCTGATGTGCACTGGCAGGCAGAACTTGAACGTGTTGGCGATGTGTACCGGTTGTGCGGGCAATGGCAGGGGTTGATCAGGCGCCGATGCAGTCGTTGCAATGCAGATTTCGACTGGCAGGCTGAAGGGCAATCAGCCTGGGAATTCCAGCTTGGCGACGAGCCGCAACATGCAGAGTCCGAGAGTGTGTGTGAGTATGTGGCACCACCCGGCGAGATTAATCTGCTTGATCTGTTGCGCGAAGATATCTGGCTGGCATGGAAAGCCGATGTGATTTGCAGTGATTCATGCCAGGGTCTGTGTCAGGGTTGTGGCGTCGATCTGAACAGGGAAACATGCCAGTGTGCGCAGGATAAAAGTGATCATCCTTTTGCTGCCTTGCGTGATTTGAAGCTGGGCGATTAATTTGATGGTGTCGTAAGAAGCCTGTCCATAGGCGCGATGATGAGTTTTTACGAAGTTATTATAAGTTCGGTTAACAGTAGTTTGTTGTAGGAGAGTAGAATGGCAGTTCCAAAGAGAAAAACGAGCACATCCAAGCGAAATATGCGCCGGTCGCATGATCGGATTGTGCCTGCGGGTATGTCCGAATGTCCTGAATGCGGTGAAATGATGCGTCCGCATCATGCCTGTCCACATTGCGGCACCTATAAGGGTCGCGAAGTCATTACTTCCAGCGAAGATTAATCCAGACTGTTTGATGATTTCCGGTATGAACAGTCATTCCATTGTCTGAGCCGGATCAAAATACCGGTGGCAGCCGGCAGGGCGTTGGTCGAAATATTCGTATTTTGATAGATGGGCACGGCGGCGATCATGCTCCAGGCATGGTTCTGGATGCGCTAGAAGTTGCACTTTCAGCCGGTTTTTTAAATCGTTTTTCTGATCCATTAACGTTTGGTATTGTCGGTCAGGAAGATGTTCTCAGGCCATTGTTGCAGCAGCGCAATATTGCTGATCGGGTCTCACTGGTGTCGGCGACTGATGTGGTCGGTATGTGCGATTCCCCCTCGCATGCCTTGCGGCGTAAAAAAGACTCTTCCATTCACGTCGGTGCGCGTCTGGTGCGTGATAATGAATGGGATGCGCTGGTGAGTGCAGGCAATACAGGTGCCTTGATGGCGATCTCAAAAGTAATTCTGAAAACACTGTCCGGCATTGATCGCCCCGCGATTGCATCGATGATTCCCGCTGTGAACGGGGGACGCACGTTGATGCTCGATGCCGGAGCTAATACCGAGTGTAATTCCGATCATCTGGTGCAGTTTGCAATTATGGGCTCCTGTTACATGCAGGCTGCCGAGGGTGTGCAGAGTCCACGTATCGGACTGCTCAATATCGGCAGTGAGGATATCAAGGGTACCGATGTCATCAAGCTGACCTCTGCCAAACTGGCCGAATCAGGGCTGAATTATATTGGTAATGTCGAGGGTACCGACTTGTTCGGCAGCGATGTGGATGTGGTGGTTTGTGACGGGTTCGTTGGCAATGTAGCATTGAAAACCATGGAAGGAACTGCAACATTTCTGGCCAACAGTATGAGGCGTGAATTGACTTCGGGCGTGGTAGCCAAGACAGGCGCATTGCTGGCACGAAGTGCATTACGACGTTTTAAAGATACAGTGAATCCGGGCAAATATAATGGTGCACCGCTGCTGGGTTTGAATGGTATTGTAGTCAAGAGTCACGGTGGCACAGATGCAGACGGGTTTGTCAGTGCTATCTCGGTGGCCTGTCGTGAAGTCAGTGAAAATTTGACCGATCATATTGCTGAATCGGTACAGGAATTGGTGGAGATATGAGTCTGGCTTCGGTTCACATTACCGGTATTGGTGGTTATCTGCCTGAACGTATTTTGGCTAATGCCGAGCTGGAACAGATGGTGGATACCACGGATGCGTGGATCGTCGAGCGTACCGGTATTCACCAGCGCCACATTATCGCAGCAGATCAGATGACATCGGATATGGCTGTTGAAGCGGCTAAAGTTGCGTTAGCCGATGCCGGAATCGGTATTGATGATATTGATGCTCTGGTCGTTTCGACCACGACCCCCGATCTTATTTTTCCTGCCACAGCGACAGTGGT
>WFUI01000175.1 GCA_015485035.1 Mariprofundus sp. | reverse complement strand
TGGTACCGGGAGCGGGAGTCGAACCCGCACGGACAGTTAAGTCCTCGGGATTTTAAGTCCCGTGTGTCTACCAATTCCACCATCCCGGCATTGGCAGGCTGTAAAGCGGCGGCAATCATGCCAAAACAGAGCGATTGCGCAACAAACTGTCGCATGGAATCCCATCTGATTCCTTATTCTACGAGCCTGACATTGATTTGACCGCGAACAGGATCGGTAGAATCAATCACTACATCCATTCGGTCTCCCAGATGATATGCTCGTCCGCCCTTGCGTGCAGCGAGACTATGGCCGGCTTCATCCAGCACAAAGGCACCTGATAAGTCGTCCACATCCAGAGATGCTTCGGCCATACTTGGCTCCAGCTCAAAGAAAATACGACGTTTGGTCAGGCCGGAAATACGCGCCGGCATTGTTTTTCCGACATCCTTGCTATGGAACAGGGCGGCCAGCATGGCCTGCGTATCCCATTCGGCACGCTGCTGTTTTCGCTCCTGGGTGGAGGTCTGTGCCCCGATTTCTGCCAGTGTACTATCAGGCTGAACGCTGTCCGGGTTTTCCCCTCTGATAAGTGCTTTCAGGCGGCGATGAACCACCAGATCGGCATAACGACGGATAGGACTGGTGAAATGGGCATACGTTTCATACGCCAGTCCAAAATGTCCTGCATTATGCGGGGTGTATTGTGCCCGCTGCATGGAGCGCAGAACCAGTCGGTGCAGCACATGTGCGAACGGTTTTCCCTCGGATTGCTCCAGTACCTGCTGTACATGGGCCGGCTTCACATGGGCATCCTTGTCTTTCGCTTTGGCCTTGGGAAGGCGTACAAACATGCCAAAGGGCGCCAGAAATTCGTTCAGTGTTTCAATCGCCTCGCGTTCCGGAGGCGCATGTACCCGGTAGAGTAGTGCACACTGCCGCTGTTCCATATATTCGGCCACGGCGGTATTGGCGGCTAGCATCATCTCCTCAATCAGGCGATGGGCGATATTACGGGGTGTTTCGCAGATATCGATAACAGTGTCATTTTCCAGCTTGGCCCGTACCTCCGGCATATCAAGATCAAGTGCGCCACGCTGGGCACGCTTGATCTCGAGTTTACGAAACAGACGGGCGGCATTATCCAGCATGGTGCAAACAGCCGGATTATTGATGGCTTCTTTATCTCGTTCATCCAGATATTTAGCCACCTGCGTATAGGTCAAACGGGCTTGTGAATGAATCACCGATTCATAAACATGGATGGCGCGACGCTTGCCATTGGCATCAAAACGCATGCGTACGGTCATGGCCAGACGTGCGACGTTCGGATTGAGTGAACACAGCCCGTTGGACAGCTTTTCAGGCAGCATGGGAATCACCCGGTCCGGGAAATAAAAGGAGTTACTGCGATTTAATGCTTCCTGGTCCAATGCAGATTTCGGCGTGACATAGTGGGCGACATCGGCAATGGCCACCCAGGTCTCGAAACCTTCGCCGCGCGGCAGAACACAGATTGCATCATCAAAATCGCGTGCATCCTCGCCATCGATAGTGACAAATGGTAAATGGCGCAAATCCTTACGTCCTGCCAAATCGCTTTCCTCGATTGTATCAGCAAAATGATTTGCTTCGGCTATTACAGCGGCAGGGAATTCTTCAGCCAGCTGCTGTTCAGCCACAATCAGGTCGATCAATTTCGAAGGTGACAGCTGGTCGCCGAGCACCTCAAGTACTTTGCCCCGCAAATGGCCCGGTCCGCGCTTGATATCGACACGCACCCAGTCGCCATGATGAGCCCCGCCTGCATCATCACGTTTGATCAGTATTGTCTGCGGAATCTTGCGTGAGCGTGGCTGCACAATGCCGATGCCGCTCTGGATCAGGAACTGGCCCACCAGTACTGTCGGCGCATGCGCTACAATACGAACCACTTCAGCCGATTCCCGTCCGCGCTTACGCACCGGCCGCACTTCAACGGTATCGCCGTGCATCACTTCCCGCATTTCTTCATGCGGGAGGAAAAAGCCTTTTTCAATTCCTTCGACATCGACAAAACCGAATCCATCAGGATGGGCGGAGACCGTACCCGTATACAAACGCTGGTCCACTCGCTCGCTTCCGCGTCGTGAGGGCTGTCTGTCCGGCCGGGTACGGGAACCACTGCGGCCACGCTTGTCTTCCTGTTTATTTCCCCGTTTTACCGAATCCCATGGGCTTGCTTTACTGGCACCGTCTTTACGATCGGGTTTGCGCGAACGGCTTCCCCATGGCGTTTTTTCCGATGACTTTTTTTGATCTGGCTTCTTGCTATTCTTTCTTGACACGATCTAACCCCAACCTATGATTGCGCGCCTTCCGGCAGCTGCGCTGTGCGGTAGTCTAAGCCGAGGTGGCGGAATTGGTAGACGCGCTGGCTTCAGGTGCCAGTTTTCTCACGAAAGTGCTGGTTCGACTCCAGTCCTCGGTACCAACAAGAAAGGGCGAAGTGACTTAATGTCACTTCGCCCTTTCGCATTAGGCTCTGGCTTTTATGTGAATAAACGTGACTAAATGGCACTTCCCGTTTCGCGTCAGG
Organism: Mariprofundus sp.; assembly: GCA_015485035.1. Taxonomy (GTDB): domain Bacteria; phylum Pseudomonadota; class Zetaproteobacteria; order Mariprofundales; family Mariprofundaceae; genus Mariprofundus. The sequence goes on along the minus strand of WFUI01000175.1, from coordinate 2,359 downwards.
TCTTTGTCTTTATGAAAACAACCCTAACAATTAGTATGTGCTGATGAACACGCATTCGCCGTCAAATGAAGAAACAATCACCGGCCTGTTGCAGCGGTTGGCCATGTTGCGCGGCTGGTCACCGAAAACGACGGAATCATATCGCTCTGATCTGCTGCATGCCGATGGCTTTTTCCGAACTGTGCACTCCAGCCTGATGCATGCTGATCAGGCTGCGGTATTGAAATATCTGACCTCGTTGCACCGTCAGGGGTTAAAGGAAAGTACGATTCAACGCCGGCGCAGCGCGTTGTCGACCTGGTTCACCTATTTGCTGGATCAAAGTATGCGGGAGGATCACCCGGCGCGGCATTTGCCAAAGCTGGCCAAAAGCCGCCCCTTGCCAAAATTGATGAGTGAAGATGAGGTGGAAGCCCTGCTGGCGGCACCGGATACAAATACACCGACAGGCGTGCGTGACCGCTGTATGCTGGAAATACTCTATGCGACAGGGCTTCGGGTCAGTGAACTGATCGGTTTGCGGCTGGCACATGTTGATATGGCAACAGGGCTGGTGCGCGTGATTGGCAAGGGAGATAAGGAGCGTCTGGTACCATTTGGAGAAGAGGCCTCCGGCTGGTTGCGGGAATGGCTGGCTGTGCGCCGGGCCAAACCTGCGTCGCCATTTCTGTTTGCAGGTCGCGGTGGCAAAGCGATGAGCCGTCAGAACTTCTGGCTCAGGATGAAACAGTATGCTGCGCTTGCCGGTATTTCCCCTTCGCCATCACCGCATACGTTGCGTCATGCTTTTGCAACCCATCTGCTCAATCACGGTGCGGATTTGCGTGCTGTTCAGATGCTTCTCGGTCATGCTCATATCACCACCACCGAGATTTATACGCATGTAACGCGGGTGCGGCTGCATGATCTGGTCAATCGTTCACATCCGCTTGGAACAAAGTCCTAGGGGGTTTGTGCTCAGATTTGTTAGATTCGCTTTCCGGTTCAGATGAACAGATATTTGTAAACAGTGAGGATTGATCAGCATGGCGGAACATAAACCAACAGAAACTGCAAAAATAGCCTGTTTTTCCCCCGGATTAGCCGGGATACCTGTAGCCGAATCGGCAGTGTCCTTTGTCGATGGCAAGAAGGGGTATCTGGAATATCGGGGAATCGATATCGAACAACTGGCCGAGAACGCGTCCTTTGAAGAAACGGCGTGGTTACTGCTCTATGGCAAACTGCCAACATCAGCTGAGTTGTCCGGATTTAAGCATGAACTGAACCATCACCGGCGTATTAAATTCCGTATCCGGGATATGATGAAATGCTTTCCTGAATCAGCACATCCGATGGATTCATTGCAGTCCACTATTGCGGCGCTTGGCATGTTTTACCCGTTTCCAAAATCTTTGATTGGCAAACTGGATGAAAAAACTGTCCATCAGGTATGCGTGAATCTGATTGCCAAAATGCCAACGCTGGTTGCAGCGCACGCCCGTATGCGCCACGGGGATGATCCGATTGCGCCACGTGATGACCTTTCTCATGCAGCCAATTTTTTCTACATGCTGACGGGTGATGAACCGGATGCGTTGACTGAGCGTATTATTGATGTGGCACTGGTTGTGCATGCCGAACATACGATGAATGCCAGTACTTTTTCGACGCTGGTGGTGGCATCCAGCCATGCTGACCCCTATACCTCGATCAGTGCTGCTATCGGCTCGCTGTCCGGGCCGTTGCACGGCGGTGCTAATGAGGATGTATTGAAGATGCTCGATGAAATTGGCTCGGTTGAGGCAGCTGAAGCTTATCTGTACGGAAAACTGGATCGCAAAGAGAAAATTCCCGGGCTCGGCCACCGTGTCTATAAAACCAAGGATCCGCGCGCGACCCTTTTGCAGAAACTATATGTGAAACTAACCGAAAAACTGGGCCCCGACCCCACCTATGAAATCGCCAGCCGCATTGAGGAATTGTCCAGACAGACGCTGGGCAAAAAGGGTATCTGCCCGAATGTCGATTTCTATTCCGGCATCGTTTATCGTAAACTGGGTATTCCGACTGATCTGTTTACACCTATTTTTGCAGTGGCCCGCGTAGCCGGCTGGCTTGCACACTGGAAAGAACAACTGGGTCATGGCCGAATCTATCGCCCTCAGCAGATTTACACAGGCCAACATGGTCAGGCCTATATTCCCATGGAAAAGCGTGATTAAGCCAGGCTGTGTTCGCCTGTGTGATTGAAGCATCGCGCTCCCGGGCAAGCTGGTGTGAACAGGCCGGGTTTGTAAATCATCCGGTTTTGACGCTAATATGCGCGCCAAACCCATTGAGAGGTACAGTATGACTGTAGCAACAGCACGCCATATTC
>WFUI01000174.1 GCA_015485035.1 Mariprofundus sp. | reverse complement strand
GGCCTGTCCGGGGTGGTTGCCGCCTGGCTGCTGGCAGTATTTTTTGTCATTGCATTTGTGGGCTGGGATCAGCTCAGGGATATTTCAATTATCCATAACCGTGCTCTTCAGCTCGAATCAGTTAACCATAAAAGCCATGCATTGCATGAACTGGAACTGGCGGTGCGCAGGCAGGCTGCCTATGTCCATGATTTTCTGATCACCGGCTCGGAACGGCATATTAACAACTATCGGGCTGCTATGCCGAGGTTGCATAAGGGTATTGATAATGTTGCCCGGCAGGGGGTTGATGTCACTCAAATTCTGCGTGCTGTAGATGGTATCAATAAAGATGCCGAACAGGTGTTTGCACTGCCCTTTGCCACAGGCAATATGGAAGGCCCCATCCTGATGCAGGAAATGGATGAAAAACTGGCCACTCTTTCACGGGTGCTTATGCAGAAACACCATGAAATGGATGCATCGGTCAACGATGCCATGCGTTTTGTATCCGGACTGCATCTGGACATGCGCGGGGACTTCACCGGTTCACTGGTGGTACTGTTTGCCTTGCTGGCCGGCTTCACCTCCTATATGTATCTGCGCGTGATTCGACCACTGGTGACCCTGCGTTCCAGAGTTGCCCGAATTGGTGAAGGTAGCCTGGACAGGAAACATATCATGGACCCCGGCCCTGAGTTTGGCGACAACGAGATCGGAGATCTGTCTCGAGCCCTGAATATTATGGGGGCATCTATCCGGAAGCATCAGGACGAACTGGTTCAGGCCCGCAGTTTACAGGCACATCAGGAAAAAATGCAGGCTTTGGGGCTGATGACTGCCAATATTGCCCATGAAGTCGGCAACCCTCTGACAGCAGCTTCCGTATCGCTGGACATTGCTGCACATAAGCTCAAATCAGGCAACCATCATGAAGTAGAATCACAGTTAAAAAATGTTTCCCAGGAACTGCTCCGGACAGAAACGATTATACGGAATATTCTGGAGTTCGGCAGGCCTTCACAGATGTCGCATGAGATGATTAACCTGAGAACAGTCATTGAGAGCTCAATGCAACTGGTTGGGTTGGCAAAAAAAGCCCGCTTTGTGAAGTTAGAATACACTGCCGGTACAGATATCGAATCTATACCCGGCAGTGAAGATATGTTGAGGCAGGTACTGGTGAATCTGCTGCTTAACGCGATTGATGCATCTCCGGAAGCTTCTCTTGTCAGGATCGAGACTGCAATGCTGGACGGGTGCGTGTTACTCGATGTGTCCGATCAGGGCTGCGGTATCGACCCACAGCATGTTGAGGAAATATTTTCTCCGATGTTTTCAACCAAAAAAAAGGGGGAAGGTACAGGCTTGGGGCTATCCATCAGCCGTGATTTGATCCGACAGATGGATGGCGACTTGCTGTTGTTCGCCAATGATTCTGATGGATGCACGTTCAGAATCTCTTTGCCCGTATCAACAGGAGGCAAGCGTGTTGATTCTGATCATTGAAGATGAACGGCGCATCCGTGAAGGTATTGCACAGATGCTGGCTGAGGAAGCTTATGATCTGCTGGAAGCAGAAACCATGGAACAGGGTATCAATATGATTGAATCCGAGGCCCCTTCAGTTGTGCTGTCAGATATCAATCTTCCGGATGGCGATGGTTTCACAGCACTGCGCTATTGCCAACATAAAGGGATCGATGTTCCTTTTATCTTCATGACAGCATTCGGGAGCCGCGATGTGGCGATTCAGGCCATTCAGGCAGGAGCTTACGATTATGTCTCAAAACCCCTGCGTTTTGATGAGCTGTTTGCCCGTTTAAAGCGGCTGGAAGAGCTGCAAAACCTCAAAGGCCAGGTTGCACGAAAATCTGAACGCAAACTGGCCGAAGGCAGGCTGGCAGTACTGGGTGACTCCGTACCAATGCAGCGAGTCAGGCGGCTGGCTGCCAAAGCATCCGGCTCGAATGCTCCATTGCTGATCACCGGAGAAACCGGTGTGGGTAAAGGCATGCTGGCCAAACTGGTGCATGCAAGCAGCCAGCGTAGCAAACACCCGTTTGTGAGCATCAATTGCGCTTCCATTCCTGAAAACCTGCTCGAATCCGAATTATTCGGTTATCGCAGGGGTGCCTTTACCGGTGCTGATAAAAATCACAAGGGCCTGTTTGAAGAAGTTGGCGAAGGCACATTGTTTCTGGATGAAATCGGCGAAATGCCGATGCAATTGCAGGCGAAATTACTGCATACGCTGGATGACAGAGCGTTTCGACCACTGGGAAGTACCAGGAACCTCCACTTTAAAGGCAGAGTGATTGCCGCCACCAATGTGATGCTCGAACAAATGATTGAAAATCGTGCCTTCCGTCAGGATCTCTATTACAGACTGTCTGTGCTCTCGATTGAAGTGCCCCCTCTGCGTAACCGGCCGGATGATTTATTGCCACTGGCCGAGAGTATTTACCGTGAACTGGCCACAGAGATGGGCCGTCCGACAGAGCACATGCCACTGGCTATTGCCGGGCAGGTTCAACAACGGATGTGGAAGGGAAATGTCCGGGAACTGAAAAACTATCTGGAGCGAGCCCTGATTTTCGGTGACGACTCGATCGAAGAAGACCTGGATTTAACACTCGCGGAAGCAATAAGTCGCTTCGAACATTCATGGGCAAAACGCGTTATTGCAGACTGCGGTGGAGACAAGACCATCGCCGCCAGGCGGTTAGGGATTGGATTATCCACCCTGTACCGTAAACTGGAAGGCTGAAACCTTGAGCAGATAACTACACGGAGCTCTCAATAATGAGAGCGGGCAAGCCGCACATTCCCACATTCGGGAATAAGCCCGATGTCTGTCAACCATTATGCATGACACAACCAGCTGTTTTTATTGTATAAAAACATTCAACCCCCATTTTAACCATGTCCGTCTGCATCTGGCAGCAAACTTTCTCTATATCAGGTATCGCTCTTTTTGCGAGAGTAGAAAATGAAATGGAGGGTATAAACCCAATGAAAAAAATAATGATGACTACCGTTGTCGGCGCTTTCACCCTTGTGGGTACGCTCGCATTCTGGGCGAAAGATGCTGATGCAATTCCGGTCTTTGCCCGGAAATATGGCATGTCGTGCAATGCATGCCATACGATGTTCCCCAAGTTGAGCAAGATGGGCGTGGCATTCCGTGAGCGAGGTTTCCGCTTCGAAGCAGGTAAAGAGGATCTGGATATGCAGGGCGGCCCGGGCAAAAATGTCGATACCGGTGATGAATCTCCGGCAGCAGTATTTGCCAGCAACTTCCCGTTCACGCTGAGAACACAGGTGTTGTACTCGGGTGCCGGTCCAATCATGGCCGATGATGGTGTGGTTGTAATGCCCGGTCATCGCATGGGCATGCTGGATGGGGCTCTGATTCAGGATCCGGCTACAGGGCAATGGACATCGAATCGCAAAATCGGTTTTGGTGAACTGGGCCTGATTTCATCCGGCTCCTATGACAACTTCGGCTGGTGGATTGATGCCAACCAGAATGGTATTGGTATGGCAGAAGGTCTGTATTATGTAAATGACCTGCTCAAAGTCCGTTTCGGCAGAGTCCAGAATGATGTCGGTTATGGCATGACCATGATGTCCCGCCGACCATTGGGTTTTGGTGCTGTGGATGCAGCGCAGATGGCTGGCGGTACCATGCTGATGATGGGTGATGGCATCAGTATCCATGGTACAACCAATGGCGACTCCGGGGTTGGTACGCTATATAACCTTTCTGCGTTCACCTATGGGAAAAACAGCGTCCAGAACAACAAGGTTTCAAATGCATTTTATGGCCGCCTGGCGCAGGAAATCGCTGATAACTATATTATTGGCATCTATGGCTATCGGGCCACCAACTATGGCAGTGATGCATTCGGCGGTGAGAACGCCATGCTGATGGCCATGGGAGCGCCGGGATTAACAACAGCCAATGTGATGCAATTCAAGAATGTTACACGTTATGGTGTGGATTTTGCCTTGAACTATGGTGAACCGTTCCAGATTTGGGGCGCGGCTACGTTTGGTAATAACCGGAGTACTGCTCCCGGAACTGAAAAGCTGGATGTAAGAGCATTCACTGTTGTGGCTGAATATCTTGTACAGGATGGTCTGTTGTTCGGTGTGAAATGGGATCAATCCCGTGTTGACCTGAAAATGGGCGGCTTTACTAAAGTGCGGCCAAAGGCAACCAATAATTATACTGCCTACGGTCTGTATCAGCTGGCGCAAAATGTACAGGGTTTTGTGACCTACACACACACGACAAATCTGGTGACGTCGATGGGTGCAATGGCTGGTAAAACTGTTGTCAGACAGCAAAATGCGCTCAACACGATCATTGCCGGGTTTGATTTCGCCCTGTAAAACTGATTCAGGCGGGAGCTCAATGAGCTCCCGCTTTTTTTATTTCACTGGGGGGTTAAATGCATACCAACGAAAACATTTCATTCGGATCCTTTGTGGAAGATTCTATCAATTTCCAGAATGAAGAAGTCTACATCATGTATGGCATTATTTTTCTTGTGCTAACTGTTATTTGCACTTCCTACTACCACTACAGCAAGTTTGTTAACCGACGTAACCGGAAGCAGCAACAAAAGGTATGAACGGGCTTCGTTCGGCGAACAAAAGAATGATTCGAAATATCTCTCAGATAACGTGAATAGAATCATGATTCAAAAAGGAAAGGCTATGAATAAAATAAAAGATGTTCAGCATGGATTGTTAATCGCTGTATTAGCGGTGATGCTGGGGGCACTCTGGGCTGCATATCTTGCAACCCACCACGAACAGCTTCATGGCGCATTTGAGGCCCAGGAAGAAAAAATTCAGCAATCGCGAATGCAGTATTTGCTGGAAGATATGAGCATGGTAGCGATGAACTCACTACATGATCACCCGTCAAATACACCTGTCGAACATAGCCATACATCCACCCATCCTCATACTGCTGGCGACGGACACTCGGCCAGTGCACAGCACTCACATTCCGGCAGCCTGGCCAAGGATGCCATGCAACGGTTGCTACGCGGTCATATCCACTTTATGGGCATTGGCACTCTCATTGCAGTCCTTCTGTTAATTGTTGCCTTCACATCTCTGAAATCATGCTGGAAAATGCTGCTCGGCTGGACATTCGGGCTGGGAGCACTGGCTTACCCTCCTGCGTGGATCATTATGGGTTTCCGTACTGTCGAGATGGGCCCACAGGCGGCGGAAGCCAGTATTATGTGGCTGTTTGGGCCTGCCGTTGCCCTGCTGCTGGCCTCAATGGCAGCTCTGTTCGGTGTATTGCTTGTCGAAACCCTGAAATGGCAGAATAAAAAACTTTTTCAGTTCCTGTTTAATGCGGATAAGGTATCATAGGGGATATGAAAAAATACATTGCATTGATTAGCGTGGCCATCCTCATCAGCGCATGCGGCGCATTAACAGGCGGTAAAACAACAACCGCACAGCAACCAAACACAACGCAAGTCATGGATCATAAATCCACCTTTTTTGTTGCCAGCAAGGGGGTTGACGATGGCTATGTGTTCATTTTCCATATCATGCCTGCGCCCGAAGGCGAAGGTTATAGCCGTATTCATTATCACCTGATGGTGAGTATTGAAAAGGATGGCAAACCTGTCACTGATCTGCGGCTGTATTCAGCGGCCAAACACCCTGATGGCAGTGTGCAGGAAAAAGCACCGATGATGCGGATGGGTGACTGGTATATGGCGCTCTATAACCTCAGCCATGAAATGGGACAACACTGGTTAACAGTATCTTTCGAACGGGCAGGAAAGACCTATTCGTCCGGCGTGTATTACCCGGAAAGGGCTTATCGTCAGTGACAGACACCCGTCAATGCCCTGTTTGTGGGATGGTATCAACGGACTCAAATATCACCATGACCTACAATGGCGTTAGCTATCATCTGTGTTCACATCAATGCCGGCAAAATTTTGACAAGCAACCAAAGCTCTATCTGGGCAGCCATGCCGAAAAATACAAACGCAAAAGTATTGTCAAAAAACGTACATTCACACTTGATTCCCCACTTTTGGATTCAGAGGTGGAAACACTTGAAACTCTCATTTCTGCTATGATGGGGGTTCGGAAAGTACAAATTTCAGGTTCTTCCATATCTGTTTCTTATGACCTGCTGGAGGCTACAGCAGAACAGATCGAAAAAACCATCGAGCATACCGGAATAAAACTTGCAAGCGGATGGAGCGCCCGCTTAAAGCGCAGCTGGGTTCATTATACCGAAGAAACCGAACTGGATAACCTGGCAGCAGGAGAGTCTGCATGTTGCAACAAACCACCCACAAAAAGGGGATAATCGGATGCGCGCTGGAGCCGCTCGCAATGAGTCGCTGCAGCGCCTTTGCAGATCAGCCGAATTCGATTCTGGCCTGGCACCCGTCAGGGTTGAGAAAACTTTGGGTGCCAAAACAAGGAGGCTTAATATGCTGAAAAAATATGGTATCGCTCTGATAATGGGAGGCATATTCGCAATAGCGCCGACAGCTTATGCCGGGGAAACCGACTCCATGTCCGATGCTCAGCATCGCAAGACCATGAGCGGCATGCATCACCCCGAACATACTGATGGTGCGGACAAACAGGAGGGTGATAAAAAAAGCCCGGCCATGTCCGAAGCCCAGCATCGCAAGACCATGGGTGGCTTGCATCATACTGAACGGGCTGTAGATGCGAGCAAACAGGAAGGTGATAAGAAAACTCCGGCCATGTCTGATGCTCAACATCGCAAAACCATGGGCGGATCACACCATCCTGACAAAGACTGAAAGATTGAATTGAAAAAAGCCTCGTACCGGGTCGGGGCTGTGTCATCTTTGGATACCTTCGTCTGCAAGTGGAACAGATCATGCTTGTATGAAGATAGTTAGATGAAACAATAAGGAGAGAACGATGAATATCGATCCTGTTTGTGGAATGAAAGTCAAAACAGACTCACCACACAGTGTTGAGCATGACGGGCATCAATGGCATTTCTGCAGCGCGAAATGCATGCATAAATTTGAAGCAAACCCCGGCCAGTATACACAGCAGGCGGATACAGACCCGGTGTGCGGCATGCGCGTCAATGACGACAGCGAACATGTGCGCAGCTTTCGCGGTGTGGATTATCGATTCTGCAGTGCTTCTTGTCTGGAAAAGTTTAACGGTAATCCGGAAGATTATCTGGGCGACGATTGCACCCACGATCCGGTCTGCGGCATGAAAGTCAGTCGTGCATCCTCCAATC
>WFUI01000173.1 GCA_015485035.1 Mariprofundus sp. | reverse complement strand
CTGGGTGCTGCAGAATTACCGCAACCAATCAAACAGTTCATGAAACTGACCTCAAAGGTGATGACCAATCTGGCCGAAAAGGTGTGAAAAGTGAGACGCAAACGTCCCACGCATTAGAAATCCCCGTTAGTGCAAACCGACCAAAATTTAATCGACCACTTTCAGTTATTCGAAAAAGCTATTGGGCAAATTAAGAGGGGGCTCTCCTGCAAATCTTCCATGACGCATTTTACCAACAATGTTATGGTTCGAAGCGACAAAAATATTGAGGTGTTGATCCATGTCAGGACATAATAAATGGTCCAGTATCAAGCATAAGAAAGCAGCAACCGATGCCAAACGCGGTAAAATATTTACGCGTTATATCCGTGAAATCACCATTGCCGCCCGTGCCGGTGGTGACGATCCGGATGCCAATCCGCGCCTGCGTGCAGCCATTACTGCGGCCAAGGGTGTCAATATGCCCAAGGACAACATCGAACGCGCCATCAGTCGCGGTGTGGGCGGCGGTGAAGGTGCCAATATCGATGAAATCCGTTACGAGGGTTATGGCCAGGGCGGCGTTGCCATTATCGTTGACTGCATGAGCGACAATCGCAACAGAACCGTGTCCGATGTACGTTCCGCGTTTAATAAAGGCGGCGGCAATATGGGCGAATCCGGCTGTGTAAGCTGGATGTTTCATCAGAAAGGCCAGTTTATTTTCGATCGTGAACAAGTTGATGAAGAACAACTGATGGATATTGCGCTGGAGGCCGGTGCGGAAGATGTGGTTGATGATGTCGAAGCCGGTTGCATTGAAGTCATCTGTGGTGTTGCTGAATTTGTCGATGTACAGAAAGCCATTGAGGCTGCCGGACTGGAACCTCAGGTTGGCGAAATCACCTGGATCCCTGAAAATACCATCGAAGTGGAAGGTGAAGCGGCTGAAAAGCTGCTGGCACTGATTGAACGACTGGAAGATCTGGATGATGTGCAGAATGTGTATGCCAACTACGATATTTCCGATGCAGAAATGGAGCGCATTACGGCAGGTTAAAAAAACATGCGGATTCTCGGCGTTGACCCCGGTTCTCAGAAGACCGGCGTGGGCATTATTGATGTGCAGGGCAATCGCCTGACCCATGTCCACCATGCCATGATTCGTACCGGCAAGGGTGATTTTGATGAACGGCTGCATATTCTCTTTGCCGGCCTGTCGGAGATTATTACCGCATTTAAACCGGAAACCGCCGCCATTGAAGATGTGTTTGTTTCCAAAAATGTCGGCTCTGCCCTGAAACTCGGGCAGGCACGCGGCGCATTGATTGCCGCCTGCGGCGCTTTTGGACTCAGAGTTGCCCCCTACTCTCCGACCAAGGTCAAACAATCTGTTGTCGGTTTCGGACGCGCTGACAAGGATCAGATCGGCCACATGATACGTATACTGTTGCATCCGCCTGAGCCGTTGCCGGAAGATGCCGCCGACGCGCTTGCCGTAGCCATCTGCCATGCGCATCATAGCCCCATGCAAAAAATGGCCCAAAGTGCTCGTAACAGGGGAAATAAAACATGATTGGTTGGTTATCGGGTACCATCAGGGATATTGATCCGGCCGGCATAGTATTGCTGGAAACAGGTGGTGTCGGCTATGAAATCAGCATGAGTCTGCAAACCCTGTGTAAAATGAAGCAGGGAGAACGTGCCGAGCTCTCCATTCATACCCATGTACGTGAAGACCAAATCACCCTGTTCGGATTTGCCAACGGATCCGAGCGCAGCATGTTCCGCAAGCTGACAACGGTATCCGGCATCGGGGCGCGCATGGCACTGAATCTGATGTCCGGCATGGCAACCGATGAATTTATCACAGCCATTGAGAGCGCCGATGATCTGGCGATCGCCCGTACCCCCGGTATTGGTAAAAAAACCGCTCAGCGCCTGATTCTGGAGCTACAGGGGAAACTGGGCTCCGTATCCACAGGCAGCGATCCCGCAGCATCCAATCACCATGCCGAGGTACGCTCTGCCCTGATCAATCTGGGGTATAAACCGGCCCAGCTGGATGCAGCACTGAAACAGGTGGAACCGGCTGATTTTGAAACCATGTTCCGCGCTGCATTGAAGGCCCTGGGTTGATGGAAGGACATCACGATTTGTCTATGGAGTCTTCTGCTGATTCGGATCGCCTGATCGATGGTGTTTCCACTGTTGCAGATAACTGGGATGTCGCCTTGCGCCCCAAAAGTCTGGATGAATATATCGGGCAGGAAAAAATCAGAGCCAATTTGAAGGTTTATATTCAGGCCGCCAAAAAGCGAAACGAATCGCTGGATCATGTGCTGCTGTATGGCCCGCCCGGGCTCGGTAAAACCACGCTGGCCAATATTATTGCCCTGGAGATGGGCGTGAATATTCGCAGCACCTCCGGGCCGGTGATTGAGCGCCCCGGTGATCTGGCTGCCATGCTGACCAATATCGAGGAAGGCGATGTACTGTTTATCGACGAAATCCACCGCCTGAGCCCGCAGGTGGAAGAAATCCTGTATCCGGCCATGGAAGATTTCCAGCTGGATATTGTCATTGGGCAGGGGCCGGCTGCACGCTCAATCAAAATGGATATCCCCCGCTTTACACTGATCGGTGCAACCACACGAGCCGGATTACTCACCAACCCGCTGCGAGATCGTTTCGGTGTCATTGAACGGCTGGAGTTTTATTCCCATAGCGAGCTGGCCACGATTGTCAGCCGCTCGGCACGCTTGTTGAATATTGATACTGCGGACAGCGGTTCGGTAGAAATAGCCCGCCGTTCGCGCGGCACGCCCCGAATAGCGAACAGATTATTGCGGCGGGTACGCGATTTTGCCGAGGTCGAGCATGATGGAAACATCAGTCAGGCCGTTGCCGACGCCTCGCTGCAACGGCTGGAAGTCGATCATTTGGGTCTGGATCATCAGGACCGTAAATTGCTATCTGTGATTATTGATAAATACGACGGAGGGCCTGTCGGGCTGGATACACTGGCCGCATCCATTTCAGAAGAGCGCGACACCATTGAAGATGTGCTGGAACCCTATCTGATGCAGGAGGGGTTAATCGCCCGTACACCGCGCGGACGTACGGCCACACCACTGGCCTATGCACATCTGAAGCGAACATTGCCTGGAAGTGGCAGACAGGAACCCCTGCTATGACAGCGTTTTCCGAAACCCTGACTATTCGTGTGTATTATGAAGATACCGATCATGGTGGCGTAGTCTATTATGCCAATTATCTGAAATTCATGGAACGTGCACGTAGTGAGTTTTTACGCTTGGCAGGGCTGGAACTGGACAGTATCGATGCCGAATTCAATGTGTTATTTGCTGTGACCGAAGCCAATATACGTTATCACAAACCGGCTGTATTTAATGACCTGCTGACAGTAGAAAGCAGCATCACCCGTTTGCGCGGGGCTCGTATTTCATTTCGACAGCGTATCTACAGGCAGCGGGATCATATCCTGTTGACCGATGCCGATATCCATCTGGCCTGTATCAGTCGTTGTGGCAAAGTCAGTCGCATCCCGGCCCCGATTGAAGACCGTTTAAAAAATCATCTGAATCCATCATAGGAGTTATTCATGCCGCAAGATTTATCCATTCTTCACCTTATCCTGAATGCCGGCATCATTGTGAAGGCCGTGCTTGTTCTACTGATTCTATTATCAGTGATGAGCTGGGCAGTCATTTTTAATAAATGGCGTTTTTACAGAAGAGCGCATAATGAGGCGGAATCCTTTTCGAAGGCATTCTGGAGCGGCTCGGATATGGATACCATCCTGGCTGGCATTCCCCAGCAGTATCCTGACTCGCCACTGCCCAATATTTTTCAGTCGGGTTATCGTGAGTTTATGCGCATTCGACGGGAAGCCACCGAAAGCGAATCCGGAAAAATCGTTGCCGGGAGCGGCATAGACGGTGTTCGCAGAGCGCTCGATGCGGCATACTCAAGAGAGATGGAGAAACTGTCCCGCCACCTGGCATTTCTGGCCACAGTGGGGTCCACATCGCCATTTATCGGCCTGTTCGGCACTGTGTGGGGGATCGTTAATGCTTTCCAGGGCATTGCATTAACCAAAAACACCTCGCTGATTGCCGTTGCACCCGGCATTGCTGAAGCTCTGGTTGCCACCGCATTCGGACTGATTGCAGCTATTCCGGCAGTGGTTGCCTACAACAAGTTCTCGGCCGATCTTAAACGAACGGGTGCGAATATGGAGCAGTTCGGTTCCGAGTTTCTCAATATTGTTTCGAGACATATTAAAAGTTAGCCCAACCGAATACATAAAACGGGTCAGAAACAAAGGATAGCGGAGGATTAATTATGTGGGCCGGACAAAGTAAATGGGATAAGGATCTCGAACCGATGGGTGAAATTAATGTCACTCCGTTGGTTGATGTTATGCTGGTATTGCTGATTATTTTTATGGTCACTGCACCTCTGCTTACACAGGGCGTTAATGTCGATCTACCGGAAGCCGATGCGCCTTCCCTGCAACAGAATGTCGAACCGCTGGTAGTCACAATTCGTGCAGACGGGAATATATATATCCAGAAACATGATATTGATATCAAACAGTTAGCTCCGCGAATTCAGGCTATGCGCAAAGCAAATCCTGACCTTCCGGTATTCATTCGCGGTGATGCAAAAACACCCTATGGGCGTGTTGCGGAAGTAATGGCGCTACTGGAAAGCTCAGGTATCAAGAAGGTCGGTCTTGTCACAGAGCCGCACCGCTAATATCAAGCACAGTCATTCAGCAGACCTGAAATCACTGGATCTGATTTCAGCACTGTTGCTGCATATCATGGTTTTCACCGTGATAGGTGTGCTGATGTACTGGCAGCAACAACACCGGCCAAGTGAACCACTGAAGCGTATCGAAGTGATGATGATTTCTGCCAAAGAGCTGGCTAAACTGGAACAGCAGGCTCGTAACAGGCCGAAACAGACCAAACATGCCAAACCGAAAAAAATCAAGCCGAAACCCAGGATTGTTAAACCGCCGAAACCAAAACCGCCGGTGGCCAAACCGGTCGAGAAAATCAAACCCAAGGCAAAGCCGGCTCCAAAACCGAAGCCAGTTCCAAAACCAAAAGCTGTTCCCAAACCTGAACCGGTCAAGGAAAAGCCCCCTACACCCGCCAAAGTTAAACCGGATGAGAATTTTGACCCGTTTGCGCCTCTGGCGTCATCGACTGATAAAAAGGTATCCGCGAAAAAAGCCAGTACATCACGTCCTGAACTTGCTGACCTTGTCGGTAAACAGTTATCCACAAGCGAAAAAGAACGCTATATCGCCCTGATGCAGGCTGCTGTACAGAACCAGTGGAAAGTGCCAATTAGCACAACGCAATTCACCGACCCCCTGGTTGAAATGACGTTGTTGCCTAATGGCGATGTTGCATCGGTAAAAATATTGGAAAGTTCAGGCAATGATGTTCTTGATGCTTCCCTGATCCGTGCTATCAAGGCTGCAGCGCCTTTTCAGTTACCCCGCCGGCAGTTTGAATTCTTCCGCGTGAACAGGCTTCGCTTCCATCCGTTGAAATAGGGTTCTACGTTCTCGGTACCACCCTTTCCCGATCAGCAACCATCACATCAAAGATCTCGGTAACAGGTAGTCCACCGATATATTGCAGTTTTTGATTGCTTTCCATATCAACAAGATTTGAAATCCGCGAGTAACTTGAGGGAATAAGCACTTGCTGACCCTGCTCGCTGGTCCGGCTGATTCCGAACCGAATCATCCCCCGCTCCGCCGCTGTCAATTTACCCAATACAATTTTTGTGGCCCAGATCGAGCCTTGCTGTGCAAAATCGCTCAACCTGCCCGCCCGGTTTACAGTATCACCAAGCACGGTGAATTCGATCTGTGTTGATGTTTGAATGGTACCAAACCACTCTTCTCCCTGATCAATACCGATATTAAGAAGTAAATCATTATCCCAATTCTTTTTATTGCGCCACTCCTGGGAAATGATAAGCATCATATCCTTGATTTCCTGAGCGCATTTAATCGCATTAAACACATGATTTTCTTCAGGACGCGGAAAGAAATAGTAGACTGCACCATCACCAACGTGTTTCCCGCTGACGGCATTATATTTACGGATAATGGGTTCCATAGCAGCCCAGATAGCATTGATGAGTTCAAAATATTCTTCAGGAGGGAGCTCAGCACATATTTTACAAGAGTCCTGAAGGTCAGCAAGAAGAACAGCCATATTGGTGAGATACGGACGGCGTTTGCGCAACAGGTTACCAATCAGATGGTCGCGGTGGGAAAGAAACTCAAATAATGACTCTTTATTGTCGCTGGTTGGCAGGTAAGTAATAAACATACCTTCACGAAAGAAGCTTGCATATATTTGAGTTGTACCATCTGATTCTGATTGTGGAGAAAAATTTGTCTCTGCATAAACGATAGGTTTTATGTTTACGGCTTCAACCTCATCATGCAAACGTAACAGCTGAGCCAGGCCATCATGATCTATCTTGAGATCACTCATCAGAAGGGTTGATTTCGATAACTTTCCTTTCGCAAGGCTAAGATGAAATTTTAAAATATCTTCAAACCCTTCGGCATTTCTGGCCTTTTTACTATCGAATAATAATTGGAAAATGTTACGTTCATTGATGCGATTGGACAATTGCCATGAAGTACCAAACAGACATGAAATCGCTTCATCATTGCACCATTCCAGCTGGAATTTATCGTTAATCAGATAGGCCGGGTAATCAATTCGGTCAATAGTCAGTTTGGGGCTGTTTAAAAATATACTGTCCAGCCCTTTTGGTGAGGAAGGCTTATCAATGGTTTGGGCAGGTAGAGCAGCATTATTCAGTTTCGAGGCAATCTGACCCATGGTCAGACCTTGCTCCTTCATCGCTTTGACCCGCTTTAGTGTGTCTAATACTGAATATGGAAAGCTCCCTATCCTGGGGGCACGTGCATCCCCGGACTCTGGCTTTTTTACCGTAGGTTTTGGCAATATGCCCAAATTAATATAATTATTAAGGGTAGCTCTGGAAATACCTGCCCTTTCCATAACTTCTTTACTTGTTAATAAGTCCATCCTATTTCCCCTCCATGCGCTTCCCGGAAACCCCGCAGTTAGACAGACTAAGCAGGAGTCGTCATATGTCAAGACAGTATAAATACACTGTCTTATAATGACGCACAATATCAACTACGATTGTTAATATAACTGGCTTGCCGTATCAGTTTGCGCATCAGGATGAGTAAAAAAACATAATCACTTATACATAGCCCTGATGTAAAAAGAATCAGGGCTTACACAGTAACTTATACTGTCTATATACAATCAGTCCAAGACATAGCAATTGAAATGTATATGAATTACACAAGGAGGCACTGACGACAGCAAACTAAATAACATGCAATGCGGGATAATATAATGTGGATGAATGATCACACATAATTTGGATCCGTGTTAATGCTTCGTTGAAATATGAAACAGGTATGGTCCGGGGTTGATGATTAACTTAGTGGCGCAGTGCTATCATAATCGTTAATCTGTCTCGATGCGTCTTATCTGGTGTATCAAAAAAGGGAAAAACCGCGGATTCAGGAATGATCTGGTGGCATGTGTCGCATGTCATTGTCGACAAAGGAATCAGTGTATTCCTTATACTGAATTGCCGATGGAACAGATTATTACTGCCAATATCGAAGCCAAGAAAAAAGGCTATCAGGTTGTTGAAGACTTCCCTCTGTTTGAAGCTGTACAGGGAATGGACAATAACACATAAACTTCGGGGATACCCTGCACGCCCCCTCACCCCCCCCTTTTCTCTTACTGCTTATTAAGCCTGTGTGTTGTGTGTATTAATACCGGCGTAATTGTAAATAACATACCGGCAGCCAGCACCGTGATTCCTGCTGTTCCATGTAAGACAATCATAACACCTCCTAGTTTGGTCCCGAGACATCATGATGGAATTATTCAACACTTATCATTCGATGCAGGCATGGCATTCGAATTTGCACAGATACCTGTGATGGCCCGTATTATTTCAGCCGATATAATAATGGCGATGTCACAAGCTGTGATTTATGCGATGTTGTCTTGAAACACTTGTAATTTTTGATCTCTCGCCCTATACATAGCCTATGTTAAGAATTTTATTTCTACTATTTATCTCTGTTCCACTGTTGGAATTATGGCTGCTGATTGAAGTTGGCAGCGGTATTGGTGGTCTCACCACGATTGCCTTATGCCTGTTTACGGCTGCTCTGGGCGGATTGCTGATTCGCTGGCAAGGCATGAGCACACTGATTGATGCACAGAAACGCATGGCTCATGGAGAAGCGCCGGTTGATCATGGCCTGCACGGACTGATGATCGCATTTGCCGGTGTATTGTTGTTTACACCGGGGTTTATCACAGATAGCGCCGGATTTCTGTTGCTGTTTCCACCCTTCCGGCGTTTGATCATCAACAGACTGCTCCCCTTCCAGCAAATCAATAAGCCGCATCATGCCTATTCTCATCGGAAGGGCTCGGAAATTATCGATATTGAAGTCATTACGCACGACAAACACGTACCATAAATGAGGGCAAGGTTACTTGACCTGATGACTCACTCACCTACATTACGCTGCACAATCTGGAGGTTACATATATGAATTCAGCAACAATGACGACTCAGCTGGCTGATGATCGCATCAGCTTTCTGGGTAAAACCTACGGCATGCTCGCACTCTGTATTGCCGCAGGCAGTGTCGGAGCCTTTATGTCGATGGGCCTTGCATTTCCGCAAGAACACCCGTTCATAGTTCTGTTCAT
>WFUI01000172.1 GCA_015485035.1 Mariprofundus sp. | reverse complement strand
GCGAGTTCTGGCATAACCGTTTCGTCTGGGCACTGGCCAACGGCGCAATCCCTGCCGGTCGCATCATGTCCAATGCCGGTGCGCAGGCCCACAAACCGGCCACCTCCACGATCAATTGTACTGTTTCCGGTACTGTCCCCGATTCGATGGATGGTATTCTGTCCATGGTACACGAGGCCGGCCTGACCCTGAAAGCCGGCTGCGGTATCGGTTATGAATTCTCCACCCTGCGTCCGAAAGGCGCCTATGTGTCCGGTGCCGGCGCCTATACCTCCGGCCCGCTGTCATTCATGGATATCTACGATAAAATGTGTTTCACCGTATCTTCAGCCGGTGGCCGGCGCGGTGCCCAGATGGGCACATTCGATATTTCGCATCCGGACATCATCGAGTTCATTCGTGCCAAGCGTGAAGACGGTCGTCTGCGCCAGTTCAACCTGTCCTGCCTGATTACACGCGATTTTATGGAAGCGGTGAAACACGATGCCGACTGGGATCTGGTATTCCCGGCCAGCCAGACGGAAATCGACGATCCGGATACACGCATTGTATTCAAACATGTGGCCAACCCGCCCAAATCCGCGGTTAAGGATGATCGTGGCCTGGTGGCCTGCAAGGTATACAAAACCATGAAAGCACAGCGTTTGTGGGATGTGATCATGGCATCCACCTACGATTATGCCGAACCCGGCTTCATCCTGATCGATGAAGTGAATGAAATGAACAACAACTGGTTCTGTGAAGATGTGCGCGCCACCAATCCGTGCGGCGAACAGCCACTGCCGCCCTATGGCGCCTGCCTGCTGGGCAGCGTGAACCTGACCAAATTCGTACGCAAGGCATTCACCGAAGAGGCTTATTTCGACTGGGATGCCTACCGCGAAGTGATCTCTATTTTCACCCGTATGCTGGACAATGTGGTGGATATCAACGGGCTGCCGCTGTCCAAACAACGTGATGAGATTGTCTCCAAACGCCGTCACGGCATGGGCTTCCTGGGTCTGGGATCGGCCCTGACCATGCTGCGCACGCCATACGGCTCGACACAATCGCTCGAGTTCACTGAAAAAATAGCCTATGAAATGGCCCGTACCGGCTTCGCCACCGGGCTCGAACTGGCTGAAGAAAAGGGCGTGGCACCGGCACTGGAAAAAACCTATGAAGTAACCGCGGAAATGATGGCCAAACGCCCGGAAATGGCGGCTGACGGCATTCAAATCGGCGACCGGGTCAGCGGCAAGGTTCTGTGGGGCAAGTATTCGAAATACATGCAGAAATTCCTTGCCACTGGCAACGAGGAAGACCGGGAGCTGATTGAAGCACTGATCGAAAAGGGATGCCGGTTCACCCATCACTCCTCGATTGCACCGACCGGTACGATTTCGCTTTCTCTGGCCAACAATGCATCCAACGGTATCGAGCCCAGTTTCGCCCATCACTATGCACGCAACATCATCCGCGAAGGCAGGAAAACTAAGGAAAAGGTGGATGTGTTCTCCTACGAACTGCTGGCCTACCGCGAACTGATCAATCCCGATGCCATGCCGTTTTCGGAGGATGAAGCCACCCGGCTACCGGATTATTTCATCAGCGCCGATGAAGTGACACCGAAACAGCATGTCGATATTCAGGCAGCTGCACAGCGCTGGGTCGATTCATCCATCTCCAAAACAGCCAATGTGCCAACCGATTTCCCTTATGAGGACTTCAAGAACATCTACCTCTATGCCTATGAGCAGGGTCTGAAAGGCTGCACCACATTCCGCTTTAATCCGGAGGCGTTCCAGGGCGTGCTGGTCAAGGAAGAGGATCTGGCCAACACCACGTACAAATTCACGCTGGATGATGGCACCGTGGTGGAAGCCAAGGGCAATGAAGAAATCGAATACGACGGCGAAACACACAGCGCCGCCAACCTCTTTGATGCACTCAAAGAGGGGTATTACGGGAAGTTTTAATGTGGATACGGGGTGCACGGGGTGCGGGCATCCATGCCCTTTCCCTTTAACTGCGTATACCGCAAACGCAGCAGGATGAGGAGGAAGTATGAAGCAGTTAAATAACTCTGCATTTCCTGTCTCATCTGCGACGACACACATTGAATGGCCGGAACTCAGGTTCCCGCCGATAAACCTGTGGGTATTGACTGGTTCTCCTGTGTTATCGAACGGATTTGAGAACACCCGCAATCACCGGCCACAGCGTCCGGGCATGAAAAACAACCATGCGAACTCGCTGCACTATTTCGGGCATGTGCAGATGCAAACCATTCTGGCCATGCATGGAGGTAAACAATGAGCATCCAAATTGACAGGAAAATCACCGCTTATGAGGTGAAAAAACCGGAAGATGAGACCGCGCAGGAAGAGGCGACAGTCACCGCTATCGCGCCCCTGCTGGAACGCGACGATATTCTTGAAGGCAGCACCTACAAGATCAAAACGCCGATGAGCGATCATGCCATGTATATCACCATCAACGACGTGGTGATGAATGCCGGCACGCCGGAAGAGCATCGCCGCCCGTTCGAAATCTTCATCAACTCCAAGAACATGGAACATTTCATGTGGATTGTGGCGCTGACCCGCATCACCTCCGCCATCTTCCGCAAGGGTGGTGATGTCACCTTCCTGGTCGAAGAACTGAAAGCGGTATTCGACCCCCGCGGTGGCTACTACAAACGCGGCGGCAAATATATGCCATCCATCGTTGCCGAAATCGGCGAAGTGATCCAGCAACATCTGGT
>WFUI01000171.1 GCA_015485035.1 Mariprofundus sp. | reverse complement strand
TTTGCATGGTAAGAATAATGTAAGATAATTGGGGGATGAAGTCAAGTTCTGCCTTATTTTTTCCTATGTTGGTGAATTTGACAGGGCCTCAGTCAATGTGTCGGTGTCTGGCTTGAGTTATTTTACAACACACGAATGGGTTTCAAAGATTTGAAAAAGTGCAAGTTTCAGAGCCGACCAGGCAGAACTATTTGGGGAGTTGGGGAAATTTCAGGCTTTCTCGAAGTATTTCACACCTGGCAGGTTTCTGAAGTCGGCATCCTGCGTCCAGAGGGTGGCATGGTGAATCTGAGCTGTTGCGAGAATCATGCTATCGGCCATGGCTAAACTGTGCTCCTGACCAAGTTTGACTGAATACATGGCGATATTTTCATCAACCGGAATAACAGGGAACTGTTGCAGGACTCCCGCTGCGGCCAGTGCTGAGTCCTCGTTGCGGGCTCTCATGACAACCTTGAATACTTCATGCAATACGATTGCGGGTACGATGATTTCTCCATTATTTTCAATGGATGGGGCATATTGATCGGCACTTTTTTCATCCAGAAAATATTCAAGCCAGCATGATGAATCAAAAATGACCATCAGAAGCGATCCGATTTATCCCGGATGCTGTCCATTTCAATATCACACCCCTTGAGCATGCCGCGCAATGCTTTGGCGGATTTCACGGGTACGAGCTGAATGTGCTCACCATAGGGCATCGCCATCATTTTTTGTCCGGGCTTGATATGTAGTTGTTCACGCACCTTCTTCGGAATGACGACCTGAAACTTGGGTGATACTGTGACTGCTTGCATGATGATTTCTCCATCGATCCACTTTATGGCATACGGTAGTCGTGCTTTTCCATGTTGTCCAATGAAAACTATTGCCGCAATAGACTTTCTCATCACCGGTATTTGATGTTCGAATGATGGTGAGGGTTTACTACATGCCCAAGTACGACACCACATGTCGCCTGATGTGCTAGACAAGGCTCTATGAAAAAAACATATCTCTCGAAATCGCGATTTACTGCCGGGCTGCAGTGCTCCAAACGCCTCTATCTGACGGTGCATCCGCCGGAAATGCCGGAAGAGGAAGATGGTGGGGCAGCCTGCCGATCCTCAATGGTTATGCTGTTGGCGAGATGGCTTGCACGCTCTATCCCGGCGTGATGGTTGAATACGATCAGGGATTGTCTGCGGCGATCCGGGAAACAACCCGTCTCGTTGCTGATGAACAGGTTCAGCGTATCCATGAGGCGACGTTCAGTTTTGACAATGTGCTGGTGCGTGTTGATCTGCTGGAGCGCACCGATGCGGGCTGGATTTTAACCGAGGTGAAAGCGGCAACTTCAGTCAAACCATATTATCTTGATGATGCGGCAATTCAGGCATGGGTATTGCAGGGGTGCGGATTGAAACTGGCCGCGGTGCACCTGATGCATGTGAATAATCAATTCGTCTATCAGGGCGATGGTCAGTATGACGGATTGCTGCATGCGGAGGATATCAGCGACATTGTGTTCTCCCGCATCGAAACCATTGGCGAACAAAAAGATGCTTTTATTGAAGTGCTGGCCGGCGACATGCCCGGTATTGAGATGGGTGAGCAATGTTATTCTCCGTTTGAGTGTGATTTTTGCGCGTTCTGCCAACCGGATGGTTTGCCTGAATACCCGTTGAATGCATTGCCACGCATGCATGCGCCACGAAGAGAGGTATTGCAGGCTTCAGGATATGTGGATGTCCGTGATATTCCTGATGGTGTGTTGCAGAACCCCAACCATCAACGCGTTTGGCGGGCGACCTGCGCCGGTGAAGAAGAAGTCGATATCGCCGAACTGGCCGTGCTGCATGAATGGGGCTGGCCGAGATATTATCTGGATTTTGAAACCATCGGGCTTGCTGTCCCGCGCTGGAAAGGTGTTCGACCCTATGCGCAAATTCCGTTTCAATGGTCGTGTCATATCCATTATGAAGACGGGCGCATGGAGCATGTCGAATTTCTCGATGTGACAGGTGATGATCCGCGCAGGGCATGCGCCGAGGGGCTGGTGAAGCATATCGGCAAGGATGGGATTCTAATTGCCTACAATGCCGGTTTTGAAAAGCGGGTGATTCGCGAACTGGCAGCCATGTATCCGGATTTGTCCGATGTTTTGCTGGAAATCAACGAGCGTTTTGTCGATCTGTTGCCGATCACAAGGAAAGCCTACTACCACCCGTCTCAGAAAGGATCGTGGTCGATCAAGGCGGTGTTGCCGGCATTGGTGCCGGAACTGAATTATGCCGATCTGGATGGCGTAAAAATGGCGGCGATGCTCAATTGGCATGGATGCAGACCGCCAGTGCCGACTCTGAAAAAAGAAAAACGATTTCCGACCATCTGCTGGCCTATTGCAAACTGGATATGCTGGCGATGGTGAGGATTGTTGATGCGCTTCTGGAACGTGCTAAACATGCCTAAAAAGAAAAGAGTTAACATCGGCACGATCAAACCCGGTGATGTGAAGGTGCGCAAGAAGAGTCCACCGCCGACACAGGTTCAGAAATCGCCGAAGGATTATGATCGTAAGCGGATGAAAGAGGCGACTCGAAAAGAGGTGAATGATGAGTGATACACTGATGCGCCAATGGCAAATGCTGCGCTTGATTCCGCGTCAGCCATCCAAGATTTCCACTTCGGAATTGATGCAAGGCTTGGCTGATGAAGGTTTTGAAACAACTCCGCGTACCTTGCAGCGTGATCTGGTTCGGGTGTCTTCAATTTATCCGCTGTTGTGTGATGACAGAGATAAACCGTTCGGCTGGTCGTGGAGCAAGGATGCGAATGTACACGAGGTGCCGGGTATTGATTCCGATACAGCACTGGCCTTCTATCTGGCTGAAAAACATCTCGAACCTCTGTTGCCCCGCACCACCATCAAACGACTGGAGCCGCACTTCCGGCGTGCAGAGGAGGTGCTGGATCAGGCCGATGCTAACAAAGGTAATCCGGCGTGGCGCAATAAGGTGCGCGTATTGCATCGCGGTCCGGGTCTCCATAACCCCTCGGTTGATGCCGATGTGCAGTCGGCCATCTATGATGCGTTACTGCGCAACCGGCGTCTGGATGTTGAATATCATCCACGCGGGGTAGGTGAGGCCAAACAGTATGAACTCAATCCACTGGGTCTGGTACTGAAAGATGGCCTGTTTTATCTGGTCTGCTCCATGTGGGATTACCCGGATATTCGTTTGCTAACCCTGCATCGCATGAACAAGGCAGCCGCCATGGATATTCCTTGCACCGTGCCTGATGAATTTGACCTGGATGATTACATCGCCTCCGGCGAACTCGATTTTGCCATCGGAGGTGAAATCAAACTGAAAGCCAGAATCAGCAGTCAGATTGCCACCCATTTGGCAGAGCGTCCGTTGCATAAGGATCAGCAGTTAACCGAATGTGATGATAGCAGCTATCTGCTGGAGTCCACTGCAATCGACACCAATGAACTGCGCTGGTGGCTTTTGGGGTTCGGCTCCAATATCGAGGTGCTTGCGCCGGATGATTTACGCGAAGAATTTAAACAAATCGCCAATAAGATGTCTGGAATATACTCCGAGCCCTGAATGGCAGATGAACACTGGTTCATCTGCTTGTGCAAAGTGTTTGATTTACTGTACGATCACGGGGATATCAATTTTTCGGCTGTTTAATATGCTGATTTTTCGGGCGACTTCGCCAGCCAGCGCATGATAGACCTTGGCTTGTTCTGAATCCGGTGCGGCAGCCACAATCGGTGTACCTTCGTCGGATTTTTCGCGAATGGATATATCCAGCGGGATA
>WFUI01000170.1 GCA_015485035.1 Mariprofundus sp. | reverse complement strand
GAATATTGTGGGTATCAGTTATGCAACTGGCGATGGCGTAGATCAGGACGCTGCTGAATCCCTGAAGTGGCTTCATAAATCAGCACGGCAGGATTTTGCAAAAGCACAAAGTAATCTCGGGATTGCATTCCTTATCGGCGATGGCGTGGATCAGGATTATACCCAGGCGGTAAAATGGTGGCGACTGGCAGCAGAGCGGGGTGAACCCCATGCGCAGTATAATCTGGCCGTTAGCTATCAATGTGGCTGTGGAATAGAACAAAACCATGTGCTGGCTACGAAGTGGTATCTGCTTGCTTCATTATCCTATTTGAGACTCGGAAAGTTCCGGGCCAGCCTGAAATGTATGGCGCGGATAGGCTGACTTTTTTAAGAATATTCTTTAATCATATGCGATGGCCTGCGATTATCGGTAAACATCGTCATGGGTGCCGACATGGACAGGAATGATTTCATTGTCCTTGATTATGAGTTCCATTGTGATGCGATAGCTGAGATTGATAGAGACCGAGTGCAGTTCCGATAGCCGGCCTTCCAGAGCATGCAGGCGTAAAGACGGATGATATGGATTTAATGCCAGCAATTGCAGGGTTTTGAGGTATTGTTTTTTTAGCTCCGGGTGTTTCTTCAGAAATTTTGCCGCACGCCGGTTGTAACTTGCCGTGAAGGTAAGTGTGAAACTCATTCTTCGGAAATTCTGTTGACATGTGCTTCGGCTGATTCGCGCATGACATGACCGTTTTTAATGTCCTGGCGAACTTCCAGCAATGCAGCCTCCAGCTCCATTTCACGTAAATAGTGATATTGCTCAATCCTCATGACCACATACTGATTTTTACCACGTACAGTAATCATTACCTCCGGTTCATTCTGCAATCCCTCATCCAGTGCTGATACGCCGCGTGTTTTTAATTCGTTTGCTGCAATCGCATTCATAATAGTCTCCTTATTAGTATGCTTAATAGTACTGTTATGAATACTGTTATGTCAATGATACCGCTATGAGTAACACTTGTTCATATTGGCTGCTGTTTCTGCAAAGCATGCTCTGAATTCAAGCGGTTCCAGCACTTCCACCTGATCACCAAAACCAAGCAGCCACCAGCGGAGTTCATTGGTATCCTGAACTGTTGCTGTGAGAAGGTTGCAACCATTATTATGTTTCCCGATGGTCTGATCATCGGATAGCGGACGTTCGCCAAGATGGAAAGCAAGATTGTCCGATACCCGCGCTTTGAGTTTGATGTCTTCTCCTATGGCAAAATCCAGTTCACCCGAAGCGATATAGGCATCCAGATGAAAATCGTCAGGTGTTGTGGACGGAATATCCAGAGTCTGTGCGATGCGTATCCTGTGCAATGGTAGCAGACGGATATCAGAATAATCCCATATAGTGCATACCAGATAAACGATACTGTCTTTGAATACCAGTCCGAGCGGATTGACTTCATATTCCTTCTCTTCATTCTGCCAGCGCGGCTGGTATGTGATATTGAGGCGGCGATTGCGTAACAGGGCATCATAAACCTGATTTTGTACATCGGCTGCAATGACGGGTGTTTTCAGGTGTGGCCCTCGTTGCAGTACGCGCACCTTATTGCGCCATGCCGGAGCGCCTTGATTGGTCGGGATATTGTCCAGCACACGGGTTGCAGTTGTGAAATGGGCTTGAAGTTGGTGTGCAGTCGCTGTTGGAAGCAGTTGCTTTAAATGCTGTTCGGCAAGCCAGAATGCAAGGGCTGTATGAGAATCCATGCCGGGAATATCCATCACATCTGCGTTAGTCATCCATGACCAGCCAAAGGGCTTACTGTGTTCATCACAGACCAGGGGGTGGATTTCAGATAATTTCATCAGGTCGCGCTGAATAGTTCTCCGGGTAATTTCAAATCCCTCATCAGCAAGTCTATGAATCAGATCAGGAGTTGTGATCTTGTTGGGATACCGGGGAATCAGACGCAGCATCTGCCACTGGCGCATCAGTGTGTCACTCATCGTTTGTCTCCAGGCATTTTTTGTCTTTCATTTGCAGGAGTATAACACAGAAGGCGACATTTTGTGTCGCGATGGGTGCGTTTATGGACGGGTTTTGAATAAGTGCATCCTGCACTTATTCATGATGTCCCTGAATCTGGGCGTAGAGCAATCAGCGCGGGTTGTTTAGAGTCCCCGATAGGGGATCCGTAAACCCCTCGCCTTTAGGCGACGGATAGGTAGTTTTCCATGGTATGCATGACTATAAGCGTGGCAGTCACACAGTATGGGATTGTAAATACCATGTTGTGTGGACGACGAAATATCGATACGAGATATTGGCGGGAGATGTAGGTCAGCGCTGTCGAGAGTTGCTGCGGGAGATAGCGCGGAGTAAAGAGATGGTGATCTATGCGGGTTCAATCAACAGAGATCACGTACATATGCTGATCGGTATACCTCCGAACTTATCAGTATCGAGAGCAGTGCAATACCTGAAAGGCAAGAGCTCGCATAAGCTTCTGTCAGAGTATCAACATTTGAAGAAGAAATACTGGGGACAGCACTTGTGGGGTAGGGGTTATTGGGTTTGCTCCAGTGGTAATGTGACGGATGAAGTATGGAAAGAGTACATCAAGAATCAGAAGCCGCCGCATCCGGATGATGACTTTGAAGTGGTGTAGTCAGTCGGCCGGATGGCCGACCAATCACCGGCTTTCAGCCGTAACAGGAAGCCACCGGCTTTAGCCGGTGGTCGTTCACAGGAAGTACTTTATATTTATTTGCAGCCTCTGTCAGTGGCGCAAGGACTATCCAGTCCGGTAGCCTGTTAATGATGAATTGACTCAGGCTGCTTTTTTAAGCTCGGGCATGTCCAGTAATTGAATAATCTCATCCGGTCGTGTCAGGACAT
>WFUI01000169.1 GCA_015485035.1 Mariprofundus sp. | reverse complement strand
GCTTTCACCGCTTCAAATGCAGCTTTTCGAACCTCTTTTTCATCATGGAACAAGCAAAGTATCTCATCGAAATTCCCGGCACAAATCGGTTCGGAAACATAGGCATAACCACCCGTTTTGAGCACACGGCGAATCTCGTTCATGGCCATGTCCATCTGATCCGGCGGCACATGATGCAGCGACTTGAACATAAATACGATATCAAAGCTGTCATTTTCTGCGGGGATTGCTTCTGCACCTCCGGCAACGAAGTGAACATTCGGCAAGTCAGCTATTTGAAGGCTTTTCTCATGCTGGATTACATCCACTTCCATTGCTGTAATCCGGCAGCCAGAACAGCTTGCAGCGATCTGACGCGTCAATTCTGCCGTACCGCAACCCAGCTCCAGAATATCAGCCTCGTCCAGAGCTAGCAGCTCATTCCATATCTCACTTTCAGCGCATACCCTGTCTATATATTCCTGTTGCAACTGCATATTCATGACTCTGTTTCCTCCGTTCTTCTGCGACGCAGGGATTCAATCGAATAAAACAGCACCGGCACAGCCAGCAAGGTCAGGAATGTGCCGGCAATCAGACCACCAATGGCGACTACGGCCAGAGGTGAAAGCCTTTCGATGCCGACAGCCCATTCCAGTGCAATCGGGATCATACCCACGGCTGCGGCACCGGCAGTCATCAGAATCGGGCGCGTTCGCAGTGCTACAGCTTCCAGTACCGCATCGCGCAGACTTGCCCCCTTCTCCAGCGCCACCTGTGCAAAATCCACCAGCAGGATGCCGTTTTTCACCACAATGCCCATCAGCAGGATCAAGCCCATGAACGAAGGCATACAGCCATGCTTATCAGCCAGCATCATGGCCCATGAGGCACCGATAATTGCCAGCGGCAGCGTCGCCATAATTGCAACCGGGTGTGAAAATGAACGGAATGAAATCACCAGTACCAGATAGAGCAGGGCAAGTCCCAGAGCCAGCGATTTACCCAGTCGTTCAAACGATTCATTCATCTGTTTTACTTCACCCTCATGATGCAACACATAACCACGGGGCATCGTAAATCCCTGCAGTGCCACTTCAATATTCTCATTCAGATGTGTCACGGCAATATTGCGGCGATAGGCAATCACATCGACTGTCGGCACCAGATACTGATGGGTTTCAGCACTGGGCGCATATTGCACTTCCGGCCTGGCCACCGATGACAGTGGAATCAGCTCACCCTTCCGGCTGGCGATTTGCAGTGCGGCAATGCTCTCAACCGATGATCGCTGACCCGGCTTTAGCCGTACCCAGACAGGAATCGATGTTTCGCCATTCACCCGCAGGCTGCCACCGGGAATACCGGAAACCTGGGCCGCGACCTGCTGCGCCACATCGCCCGGGGTCAAGCCGTATACACTGGCCTGCGCCGGATCCACAAGCAGATTGATGCGCCGTGACATCCCCTGCCAGCTGCGCTCTGCGCCGGTCAAGCCTTTGACAGACTTCAGCCGTTGCATCGCTTCATTGGCCAGCCGGTCCAGCACAACCGGATCTGGGCCTGTAATCATCAAATCCACGGTTCCGCGCAGTGAAGAGAGTGGCGTGGCACCAAACTCTGTCACATTGGCGGTGATCAGGCCGGGAATCTTGCGTACCCGTTCGCGAATACGCTGCTCTATTTCAGCAATCGTCTGGTCACGCTGGAAGCGATCAATCAGATTCACCGTAGTCTGCCCCTGTTGCAGCGTTCTGGCTGCACCAAAGGATTTTACTGCTGGCTCCGCGCCGACAACGGTGGATGTATTCAGTACCCACTCCGGCTTGATCACAGCACGAATATCCTGCTCGACCTGATCGGCAATACGCTGCATGCCTTGAATATCGGTATCCGCTTCAGCCTCAAAGTTTACCAGTACAATGCCGGTATCCATCAATGGCATCAGTTCACGGCCCACCAGCGGCATCTGTTTTGCCGAACCCACAAATAACACCAGAAAAATAAACAGGGTAAGCAGGCGGTGGTTCAGTGCGAGACCTACCATGCGGCTGTAAAACCCCTTGAGCGGCGCAAGGAACCAGCGGTCAAAGGGTTTCATCAAATCACCAAAGCGATCTGTTGCATCCGGCTTGAGCAGCTTCATCGATAACAACGGAATAATGGTGATCGATACAACAAACGATGCAACCAGTGCCAGCGACAGGGTCACCGATAACGGGCGCAGCACCGTCTGCACATAGCCGCCGATAAAAATAATCGGCAGCAACACCACGATATTGCTGGCCGTACCCGATAGCACAGCCAGCATGACTTCGGATGTACCTTTTGCAGCAACAGCAATGCCACTCTCGCCGTACTCGCGCATGCGCCGCTCAATATTTTCAATCACGACAATCGCATCATCCGCCAACAAGCCTACAGCCAGAATCACCGCCGACAGCGTCACCATATCGAACTCATAGCCCAGCAAATACATGCCGGCGAAGGTCAACAGATAGGTAAATGGCAATGAGAGCGCGGTGACAAATGATGCCCGTGAGTTGGCAAGAAACAGTAGAATCACGGCCACCGTCATCAATACTGCATCACGCAATGCATCGAGCATATTACTTGTCGTCAGGCCAATTAAACGCCCCTGAGTATCGGCGATACTGATCTGCAAACCGGGAAAATCTTTTTGTATATCGGACAGGTTATCTTCAATCACCTTGACCACATGGCTGGTGTTGCCGGTATCACTACGCAAAATTGACAGGGCTATCGCCGGCTTGCCATTGCCTTCATAGAGCGCGCTTGGATCTGCTTCACCCCAGCTGACCTTGCCCAGATCGCCCACCCGTACAAATGCACCACTCTTCAATGGCACCAGCACCTTGGCCAGAGCCTCCGGTCCATGTGCCAGATATTGAGTGGTCAACAGTAGTCGATATGCATGCCTGTGAATCAAACCCGATGGCTTGGACAGGTTACCATTGATCAGTGCAGCAGCAACCTGCGGTACAGTCAGGTTATACGATTTCAATGTATTGCGATCCAGGTCCACCGCCACCTGGCGCTTATGGCCGCCAAACACCTCGACTTCGGCCACACCCGGCAGATTCAACAACTTGTCACGCAACGGATTCTCGGCAATCCTGCGCACCTGTGCCAGGTCCAGGTTCTCGTTGGCAGCAGATGAAACTGCCAGCACAACAGCCGGATGCGCTGCATCGGTAATTTTGAACACCAATGGAGAATGTACACCCGCCGGCAACTGACCACTCACTCGGGGCAGCTCTGTCGTCACACGGTTCGCCGCAGTATCTATTTCATTCCCGTATTCAAACTCAACAGTCACTGCTGAAACCTGATCGCGGGAGGTTGAGAAGACACGACGCACACCCTCCAGGGCCGACATGCGAATCTCCATCGGGTGGGTCACCTCACGCGCAACATCTTTCGCCATCGCTCCCGGCCACTGCGTAACAATACTGACCATCGGACGACTGGAGTCGGGAAACAGGTTGGTTGGCAGATTCAGGTAGGACAAGATACCTGCAAAAACGCCCACAAAGGTCAGCGCAATAATGGCATGTGGTTGTTTTAATAAACGCTCCATGAATGTCATGACTGGCCTTCTGCTGGTTCTGAAATGATGCTTACAGGCTCTTTATCCTGTAGTTTCAGCAGCACACTTTCATGCGCTTTTACCACCTGGTCTCCGGCCTTCAAAGCCCCGCTGACAGCGCACCCTTCTTCGCCACACAGCTTCACCGTTACTGGCACACGGGCCAGCGTGGCACCATTGCTGTGGTCCACCTTGAAAACAGCCCGATGTGTCGCATCCCGGGAGGGAATCAATGCATCGGCCGGCACAATCAGTGTGTGGGCTATGCTGGACTGTATCACCCAGGCAGGGATTCTTGCCCCATCAGGCAGCCCGAATGGTCGTGCAGGCAGATCGATTTCAAGGCTTCCCATCGACAACGCATCAAGCGCCGGATTTACACGCGTGATCCGGGTCGTCATCTGGCGTTTGCCCATGCTCAGGCGAACGATGCCTCCCGGCTTGATGCGGGTCACTGTAGATAACGGCACCGGCACCACCACACGGCCACCATCACTGGCGCTCAACACATAGACCGGCTTGCCGGGAAACACCGTATCCCCCGGCTCAGCCAGTCGCTGCGCAACCACGGCATCCGTTTCTGCATAAATATGACCATAGGATACTTTCACCTTTAAGGCCTGGATCTGATCCTTCAAGGCATGCACTTTGGCAGCATCTCCACTCAGGCGAGTTTCACGCTGCTCCACTGCTGAAATGGATGAACCGCCGCTTTTCATCAGCTTGCGCTCACGTTCGAGTTCTCTCCGGTCATTCCTCTCCGTGGCCTGCGCACTGACCAGCTCCGCTTTTAAGGCACTGAGGTTGGCTTCCAGCTCGCGGGTATCAAGATGCAGAATCAGATCCCCTTTTTTAACCGCACCACCTGCACGCGGCCCCATCGCCAGCACAGTGCCACTGATCTGCGGGCTGATATGCAAATCCGTTGCACTAACGACTTTCCCCAGCGCCGGAAAAGCATCATGCACGGCCCCGTGTCCAACTGTCGCAACATGTACAGCCCAGGCAGACTGCTCTGCAACAGCAATTTCATCCAGTTGATGAATACGCTTAAAATGCAGACTGACAGCCCCTGCTACAATTAAAGGAATCAGTAAGAAAGGCACTTTTTTGATCATAGAAACAGACATGCTCACTCCGTCTTAACCGTTGGATTTATTACTGTTAATAAACTGCTGGTGCATCACCAGCGGCGAGGTGCAGCTGATCATCGGCCAGCCACCAGTTAGCCAATGCACTGGTATGGTCGGCGCGTGCCCGCGCTAAAGCAGCTTCCGCATCAATCAGGTCCACTGCTGAAATACGGCCGCTGGAAAACCGTTCGGACTGGATGCGTTCGGTTGCAGCCGCCGATTTCAAACCAGCCGTCGCTGCCTGATATTGCAACGAAGCCGCACGCCAGCCAGCCTTGGCAGCCAACAGTTCTGCCGCAGCCTGATTGAGTATGCTCTGATACTGCTGGCGAGCGGCCTCCCGGTTGGCCCGGGCTCTGTCTGTACTGGCAAAGCGTCGGCCACCATCCCAGAACTGCCAGCTGAGCTGAGCACCGACACTCCAGGTATTTTCCCCACTTGCCGTATAACCCTGATTACGCATGGTTTCAGCTTTTAAGGACAGTGCAGGCAACCACTCCCGTTTTGCACCTTTCAGGTTTTCACCTTCAGCCTGTGTAATACTTTTGGCTGCCGCCAGGTCCGGCCGGTTTTTCAAAGCACCTTCAAACGTGCCTTCAGCCATATCGGAAGCCGGAGTAACGCTCGGTTGATCAACCGGGTCACGGAACTGCCCGACATTTAGCAGAGCCCCCAACCTGGCGCGCAGACGCTCCTCATCTCCATTCAGCCCGGCCAGCAGCCCTTCCACAGATTTAATCTCTGCTTCAATCCGCAAGAGTTCAACTGCCGCAACACGTCCCACACGAACCGACTCAGCAGTAATTTTCTGATGCCCCTCCAGTGCCTTCAGGTGCGCAAGATGTGCCTGTTTCACCCCTTCGAGGCGTTGTAAGCCGCGGTACAATATAACTGTTTGCCCAAACAGCGATAACCGCGTCTGTGCAACGGACTGCTGTGCCGCCCGGCTCAAATGTTCCTGGGCATGTACTCTGGCTGCAATACGACCATCGATATCCACGGGTAAGGTATAGGCCGCACCAACGCCATAGCTGTTTTGATCAAACAGTGAGCGGGTCAATACCGGCGGATAACCAATCGGGTTAATCAGACGATCATTGTTATAATGCGTGGTTTGCCCGAACACCTCACCATGGCCCCAATACTGACTTTTTGCCACGCGAACACCGGCAGATGATGCATCTGCCTTCGCCGCTGCGGCATGCAGTTGCGGAGCGCGTTTTTCCACCTGGTGCAGCACATCACCCAGCCCGCCTGCATGCGCCCCTCCCGCTGCCATACAAAACATGCCAAGCATTAAGCCCGTGTATGAAACCATCTGATAAATCACTTGTTTACTATTACGCATATACCCTCCCACTGTTGAGTTGTTGAAATACCCCTGCCCCGACACAAGGACACAGGGCCACATCGAATCGCCCGGGGAATATTTTAATCTGTTTATTCATATGAAGGAAGACGAACCTCATCACCAAAAGATGCAGCCCACGCATCACCCTTCATCTGCTACCGAAATACGCATAACCCTGCCGCTCAATTCCGTACCCGGCGCGATGGTATTATAAACCGTACCATACTTTCGGATATTATCATGCAGCAACGCCAGACGTTGATCCGTTTCATCCGTATCCACCCGCACCTCATAATGGATTGATTCCATTTTTGGCGGCACATCCTGACGAACACCGTGAACATGGACTTCCAGCCTGCGAAATGAAAAACCCAGCATCGGTGCAATCCGCTCAATCCCCTTGATTATGCAG
>WFUI01000168.1 GCA_015485035.1 Mariprofundus sp. | reverse complement strand
TTCTCCTCTGCTATTGCCGAAATGTTGCATGGCATTGCACACAGGAGCTCACCGTGTTGTGCAATGCGGCAAGCGAGCGTTTCATATCGCCTGTTTTGAGTTCATCACCCAACTTATCAGCGCTTTTATGAAAGGCCAGTCCCATGCTGCGGAAATCATCATTTTCAAACATATTGCACATTTTTTTCATTTCCGGTGTCAACCCCAGCTTTTGGTGTGCAGTGTCAGAAGCCGCATCGAACTTCCCGCTGGCCATTAGGCCAATAATATTCCGAACAGCGTCTAAATGCGACCGCATATTGGCCAATTGCCGTGCCTTCATCTGCTCTGGCAGATGCAGAGACGTCCTGTGGTCTGTAGTTGATCCCATCTGATGATGCTGCATCATGGATTCCATGCCATCAGCCTTATCTTTGGCGTAGACGGCAATAGATATGCCCAACGTGCAGACTACCCCGAATAATGTCATGACTCGTTTCATTAGTTCGCTCCGGTTTTCAGATTTAATGTACACCCCTCGTTCAAGATTCCATTGGCGCACCGATCCCCGAATGCTATGACGATCCAAATAACATCCATATGATTTGAATCATATAGAGCAGTCATAATAGCTTGATATAGCCACCTTTCCGTATCAGCAGCTTTGCCTGCTCCAATTTTTTTAGCTCCCTATAAAAGGTTTCATGGGCAAGGCCGATTTGATAGGCGACATCTTTGAGCGACATAGTCAAATGCAGCTCTTGATGCTCATTCATGGCATGGCGGATAAACGCCAGAATGCGCTCTTTTGCGGAATGAATATTCTTGATTTCATTGATCATCCTTAACTCTCTCACCTGCCCGGCAAACACCTTCAGCATCCCTTTCATCGCAGCAGAATTTTGTTCTAGATAAGCCAACAGCGTTGACTTCCTGTAAGCCACAACCACTGACTCTGAATTGGCAACTGCGGAACAGTGATACTCGTCAAAGAACAACGATGCCTCGGCTATAGTTTTACCCGGCAGCGCCATATAAATAAGCGCCTGACCACCCTCTATGGTATTTCTTGTCAGTTTTATTTTTCCGGATTTGACATAGTGAAAATGAACAACTTGATCACCCTGCTGAAATAAATAATCGCCTTGCGCCAGCGTGATGTCTTCCGAGTTCAGTTGACCCAGAATATCACTCAGGCAGTTATTAATAATGAACTCCTGTTTGCGCAGGCTTATAATGCATCATAAAGCAATATTATGAAGTAACAGCATCTCGCCCTTCCTGTTGCCAGGCGCAAAAGCCACCTGCCATGGATTTGACATTGGTAAAGCCCATCTCCTGCAAGGTAGATGCCGCCAGCAAGCTGCGCGCACCACTGGCGCAATAGACGATAATGGCCTGCCCACGATCAGCCAGTCGAACATCGTGCGGCGGCATGGATGGATCAGCTTTCACCTCCAGCATTCCGCGTGGCACATTGATTGCACCGGGTAAAAAACCGGCCTGAAGTTCACCCGGCTCACGCACATCCAGCAATAAAACCGAATCACCGGACAATGCAGCTACATCTTCAGTGGATATTTCTGCCACTCTGACTTTGGCTTCTGCTACAAAGTCTTTCATTCCTTTTGCCATTTCTATCTCCTTTGTTTGTTCTACATCATTCAAATCTTTCAACACAATCACGCCTCCTGCCTCAGATGGTTAGCGTCTGGACAGGATTGTTCCCATTTCAAACCTGCCACTTTTGCGGGGAACCCGAATCGGTTCATGGTTCGGCCATAACCAATCGTCACTGTTAAATAACTGACGCATCTGTTGCAAGTCACAATGAAATGGTGGACCACCTTCTGAGTCTGTCTGCATAAATAGCGCAAACAGCTCTCCTCCCGGCTTTAGCCAGCGGCGGACACATGCTTCGTATTCACTCCGCTGTTCAGGCTGGATAGCACATAAACAGGTTTGTTCATAAATTGCATCGAAGGGTGTAGCAGACTGATAATTGAACAGATCGTCGCATATGACTGTTGCAGTCACACCAGTATCAGCCAATTTCTGTTGCAAATGTTTTGTCGCCGAGGGAGCAATATCCACAGCCGTGACATCATAACCGAGCCTGGCCAGTGTCACGACCTCATGACCGAGCCCACAACCGGGAATCAGAATACGGCATGGTTTTAATGCACCACTATCAAGCCATGTATACAGAGCCGGACTGCTACTGCCACGATCCCAGCCGGTATCCCCCTGCTGATAGCGTTCTTCCCAATCATTCATTACAGCTTTACCTCTTTAAAGAGACAGTGACTTATGGGACAGGCTGTTCCCGTTCGTTGCCTTTAATCATACGCACCAGCAGCAATGCCACAAATGCCAACCCGATCATGGCCAATGCTCCCAAGCCGACATGCTTGAGCCACTGGCAAAAGAACACCCAGACAGCCAACGCGACAAATACAGCCACACCACCAAGCATTTGCAACATGAATTCTGTCACTCCGCCGGCACGTTTAGCCGCAGTAAAAATCGCTGCAAATGGAGCGCGAACCAGTGATTCAAGCCGGTACAGATAATCCGGTCGTTTAAATAACAGCCACCCCAGCCCGATCAATGTCAGGGCAAAAATACCGTAATCCACCAGCAACAAGCCGAAATCAATATTGTCCATCCACTCAGGCGGCCCGGCTCGCGTGGTGTATGCCTCACCCCGATCCAGAGGGTCAGCCCATAACGTCCCCGGCAACAGGGCTGCTGTTGATAGTATGACTCGTCTCATAGCTCTATCCTCTTTTTTCATTGACTGTTTCTTTTAGCGGCTCGGTCTGGCCCATTGCCGGATAGAATACCAACTTGAATGTACCATCTTTCGGATGAAAATATTTACCGGCGAACATCGCTTCACGCAGGGTTTTCAGACTGCCGGCCTGAAAATAAACTCGCTCCAGCAAATGCGTTTGTTTCCCGCTTTCATCGTAAAAGTTATACTGGAACTGAACGATGCCATCTGCCTGATTTTTCAGACTATAATTTACCCCGTATAGGTGCTTGTCCAGATGATACGTTTTTGATCGCAAACCGGGCCTGACCAACGGAACGATCACCGGTCGTATCATCTGAAAGTGAAGTGCCGGTGCCAGTGTATCCTGCACGAAACGTTCCTGCCCGAGATCGGTGACACTCAGATGGCCTGCCACCTGTTTATCGAAGGTGAATCGAATATCAATCAACTGTTCATCAACCTTCACCATCAATCCGAATACACCCATCTGTTTCAAAAAACGAACATTGTTGATGGCAAAAAAGAGATAGCCCAGCTTTTTTCCCTGCGCATCTTTCAGTGTGATATCCAGGTTGCCCGGAAATGAACGGTTGGCAGGCAATGCCTTGTAGTTGAGATCAAAGGTATAAGCTTTTCCGGCCTTATCCTTAAAATCTAATTGAATAGCTGTTTTACCCTCGCCGATATCACTTAAGGCCAGAGAACGGTGCATATTCACCTGATCGCTGATAATGGATAAATCAAATGGCAGCGTTTCAGCATGGGCCGTAGCGCTGAACAATAGCAGCAAGGCCGTCAGACCCTTTTTCATTGTTCCAGTTCCACATCGCATTTCTCTCTTTTCCACTTCTGCTCCTCTTCGGCGATGCGCATCGCCTCCAGTCCAGTTGTCATTCCGAAAAGCATGCCTCCGGCAGCTGTCGCATGCCAGCCATGCGTATTGATCCAGTGGCAAAGCAACAGGCCACCTACAACTGGCAGTCCATACATCATCCACTGTGTCCAGAAACCACGCCCTTTACCGAGCCGAAGGAACAGGTAAACCGGTGCTTCAAACCATAGCCTGCGTTTATAATAACCCTGCCAACAAATTGTCCCGATGATGGCAAGCATGGTGACATCCAGTGCCAGTATCATGATTTATCCGGAATCCTGCACTGGCCTCCTGCACCGGGTGTCAATAACCGCAGCACAATCCACAGTATAGGCCAGCTGTGCCAGAACAGGTCAAACATATCGACCGGTTTGACCAGCATACCATCCATCAACATGCGTATTTTCTCGAATAAATGCGGTTCCGGTGTAATCGGCATCGCACCAAGCAGTAGTGCAGCGACAATAAGCATGCTCATGGACGGGCAATGCAGCCACGAGGCGAAGCGTTTCATGATTTGGAAAATTCCTCGTATGCCTGCATCGCCTCAGCCGCATACATCAATGATGGGCCACCGCCCATATAGATTGCCATACCCAGCGTTTCCACCAGCTCTTCCCGGGTCACGCCCAGTGCAATCAGTGCTTTGACATGAAAACCGATACAACCCTTACAATGGCCTGCCACGCCAATCGCCAATGCAATCAACTCCTTCGTTTTCTTGCTCAGTGCGCCATCTTCCAATGCCGCCCCGGCCATGGCTGAAAAGCCCTTCATTACATCCGGAATATCCTTGCGAATGCCGCCAATGCTGGCTGATAATTCAGTTGTCAGTTG
>WFUI01000167.1 GCA_015485035.1 Mariprofundus sp. | reverse complement strand
GTAATGGCACCGATGACGCGAAATCGTACACCGCAGGGCATACCGACTGAACTGATGGCTGAATATTATCGTCAGCGTGCGACTGCCGGCCTGATTGTCACCGAGGGTGCCCAGATTTCGGGACAGGGGATTGGATATCCGGCTACGCCGGGTATCTATACAGATGAACAAATCGAAGGCTGGAAAGCTGTCACCGAAGCAGTCCACGATGCATGCGGTCATATCTTTTGCCAGCTCTGGCACTGTGGCCGAATTTCACATCCGGATTATCATGGTGGCGACAAACCTGTCGCACCATCTGCGATTGTGGCCGCGGGTCAGGCGTTTACGTATGAAGGGCTGAAAGATTTTGTTGAACCGCGTGCATTGGATGCAGATGAAATTCCGGGCATTGTCGAACAATATCGGCATGCTGCCGCTTGTGCGATGCAGGCTGGATTTGATGGTGTGGAGCTCCATTCTGCCAATGGATATCTACTGGATCAGTTTTTACGGGATGGGACCAACCGGAGAACTGATTTATATGGAGGTTCAATAGAAAACCGTATTCGCCTGCTGAAGGAAGTTACTGAAGCCGTTGTTGACGAAATCGGTGAGGATAAAGTGGGTGTGCGCATATCGCCGGTCAATGCATTTAACGATATTCACGACTCTGATCCACAAGCCCTGTTTAATCAGGTGGCTGAGGTGCTTGCAGGCATTGGCATTGCATACCTGCATGTTGTTGAAGTGACGATGGCTGGAGAAGTGGACAGAGCCGTCGATATGGGTGAAATTCGCAGACGCTTTAACGGTCTTTATATAGCCAATGGCGGTTATGATAAGGCGCATGGCAATACAGCGATTACAGAGCATCGTGCTGACCTGGTGGCCTATGGTATCCCGTTCCTCGCCAATCCGGATCTGCCTGAACGGTTCAAACAGAACGCGATTCTGAACGAAGCGGATCAAGCTACTTTCTACGGTGGTGATGAGCGCGGATATACCGATTACCCGTTCCTCTCCAGCGACTAACCAGCATGAACACGGCAGCCCACGCTATTGTTAACCTGCTGATATTTCGTAAGTCGGCGCGCGACACGCATGCGCTTGCTATTATATCCGGTGCATTGCTTCCGGATGCGCCGATGTTTATCTTCTATTTGCAGGCCAAGATACAGGGCTTGAGCGAACGCGTGATCTGGCGCGACAGTTATTATGATACCGGTTGGCAGAACCTGTTCGATGCATTCCATTCTTTTCCGCTGTTGGGGCTGGCATGGTTATTGGCCTGGCGTGCGCGTTTGCAGGCTCTCTGTATTTTTTTCGCCAGTATGGTCATGCATTCATTGTTCGATTTTCCATTACATCACGATGATGCGCATCGCCATTTCTGGCCGCTGTTTGATTTCCGTTTTGCCAGTCCGGTTTCCTACTGGGACCCGGCCCACTACGGCCAGTTTATTGCACCACTGGAGTTGCTGGTTGTGGTGGCTGGCGGCGCATGGTTATTGCGCACATCCGAATCAATAACACTGTTTCGCTGTGTGGCTGCGATACTTTTTATCTACCTTGCTTTTTGGGCTGTAGCGACAGTGATCTGGAGATAGGGCGCAACAAGGAGATCAATATGGGTATGTTAATCAATGGTGTTTGGGAAGCTGACGACGGCAAGTGGGCGTCCAGGGATGGTGAATTTCACCGTGCTCAATCAAAGTTCCATTGCAGAATCGGTGATGAATGTTTCCCTGTTGAGCGGGATCGTTATCATCTGTATGTCAGCCTGGCCTGCCCGTGGGCGCACCGCACGCTGATTTTTCGTAAACTCAAATGCCTGGAAGAGATCATCCCTGTCACCATCGTGCATCCGCATATGCTGGATCAGGGCTGGCAGTTTTCCGAACCGGAGCCGTTATATGGTTTCACATATGCGCATCAACTTTACAGCAAAGCCGATGCACATTATTCAGGTCGCGTGACCGTACCTATCCTGTGGGATAAGAAACAGCAGGCCATCGTCTGTAATGAGTCTGCCGAAATCATTCGTATGTTCAATTCGGCTTTTAATGAACTGACCGGCAACAGTGCTGACTATTATCCGGTCGATTTGCGCGATGATATTGATGCGATCAATGCCTTCGTCTACGACAATATTAACAACGGCGTGTATAAATGCGGTTTTGCCACGATCCAGAAAGCTTACGAAGAGGCTTTCGACAAGTTGTTTTCAGCACTGGATACCGTGGAAGCAAGGCTGGCGACGCAGCGTTATCTGGTCGGCAATCAGCTTACCGAGGCCGACTGGCGTTTGTTCACCACGCTGATCCGCTTTGATGCCGTCTATTTCGGCCATTTCAAATGTAATCGAAACCGGGTCATCGACATGCCGAATCTATGGGCCTATCTGCGTGACCTCTATCAGCAACCCGGCATTGCCGGGACTGTGAATTTTGAGCACATCAAACAGCATTATTATTACAGCCACGTATCCATCAATCCGACCCGTATTGTACCTAAAGGGCCCAGCCTGAATTTAAATAGTCAGCATGATCGTGAGATATCCTCACCATGAATATCATGATAGTAAACAGCGTTACTGTGCCTGAAGGAGATGGAGTCCTTGTGAAACGGCTGATGCCGGTGCACGGTCTGTGTAACTACGATCCGTTTGTGTTGTGGGATCATTTCGATATCAGCGGCGGTGGCTTTCCTGATCATCCGCATCGCGGTTTTGAAGCAATCACCTATCTGTTCGATGGGGGCATGAATCATACCGACAACCTCGGTAATAAAGGCATCGTCCATGCCGGAGGAGCACAGCGCTTTACAGCAGGCCGGGGCATGGTGCATTCCGAATTTCCGGATGGCCGGGCTCACGGTATTCAGCTGTGGATTAATTTACCCAAACGACTGAAGTCCATTGCGCCGGCTTATCAGCAACTACAGGCTGATATGATTCCGGAAGTGTGTCGTGACGGAGTCACGATTCGTACCATTGTCGGTGAAGGCAGTGTTATCAGTCTTCATACAGATGTGGAATATCTCGATGTACAGTTGCAACCGCAGAGTTGTTTTGAACGCCGGATTGCAACCGGAGCCAGAGGGTTGATCTATGTCGTGGATGGCAGCGTCGAAATAAATGGTTTAAAGCTTGAATCCGGCCAGGCTGCATGTATGGATGATATCGCCATTATAAATATTCTGAGCGCACAGACATCCCGTCTGATGTGGTGCTTCGGCAAACCGCACAACGAGCCGATCCATCAGCACGGGCCATTTGTGGATTAGGAGTGGATTAGGACCGACATTGCGATTGAAATACCTTGCCGTGAACAACAACAGCCTTGCTTCGGCCAGACAGGAGTGAACAAAATCAGGGAAGCTCTGAATAAGTGCATCTCGCACATATTCAGAAACGCAAAGGCAAAAGCGTGATTTTCCGGTGCTTACAAAACCAAGCACTTACAGTGCATGATTTT
>WFUI01000166.1 GCA_015485035.1 Mariprofundus sp. | reverse complement strand
GGGTATCGTGGTCGCCGCTCATTGTTTGAAGTGTTAAGTGTGGATGAACCTTTGCGCCACATGCTTGCGACAGAGCCGGAGCGGGTGGGCCGCTATTTGGCTGAACAGGGCATGCGAACCATGCGTCAAGATGGTCTGCTCTGTGCGGCAGCAGGAGAAACCACGGTGGCTGAAGTCTTGCGGGTAACTGGATAATGGAAGAAAGGCGGGGTCAGGTTTTGAGTCTTGAATTTCTTGTATCAGAAAAGCGTCTATTCACGATTCAAGACCTGACCTCATCGGTGGTGCAGTGAACTATTTTCATTATGCTGGCAGGCGGGATAATGGCCTGAGTATTCATGGCTGGATTATGGCGGAAGATCGTGATGCTGCCGTGGCCGAGTTGAGAAAGCGCCAAATTCAGCCTTTACAGGTGCGCCAGGGACCGGGCCGTATTCCGTTACGGGTTTCGGTAGAGGAGGTATTGGCATCGTTCCGCGAACTGGCCAGTCTGCGTGGCAGTGGCATGCCTCTCGATCAGGCGGTAGAGGCTGTAGCCAAGACAGCAGAACAGAAGTTGTTGAAAAGCGCATGGCTGGAAGTGAGCCAGTCCATACGTTCAGGTCTTTCCTTGTCTGAAGCGCTGGCCTCCATGCCGCAGGCCTTTCCGCGTTACTCCGTACCGATGGTGCGCCTTGGGGAGGCCAATGGGGAGTTGCGTTCCGCATTGAATTCAGTAGCAGACCGGATGGAGGAAGAACTTCAACTGCATAATGAGATAAAATCTGCTCTGACCTATCCGGCTTTCCTGATGGTGATCAGTGTGGCAGTGCTGTTATTTCTGTTTCTGGTGGTGATTCCCAAGTTCGGAGCCATGGTGGGTGATATGGGCGGTGATGCCCCCGCCTCTATCGTGGCATTGATCGCCATATCCAGCTGGATGCAGGAGTATATGTGGTTGTGGGGCGCATTACTGGCTGGATGTCTGGTTTCTCTCTGGCATTTGCAACAGCAAGGGGTACTGCAGGAAAAATTGTGGCACTGGCTACAGGCTATCCCCGGCATCAGAGGGTTGATTGATGCCTGGGAGATTGTGCAGTTTTCATCCAGTATGCGTCGGCTGATCTCACAGGGTGTGGGGATTCTGGAGGCGTTGCATCTGACTGCTGAAACCTTGTCTCGTCAGGAAGTATCGCGCCAGCTTGTGAATGCTGCCGGAGCTATGCGGCGAGGTGAAACACTGGCCAAATCACTGGCCGACCAGCACTTGTTTACGCCGCTGGTCTTGCAGATGATTGCAGTCGGTGAAACAGCCGCGAGCCTGCCGGACAGTCTGGAAGAAGTTGGCAAGTTGTATGAGCGACGGTTGCGCGAAGGCATTCGCCGTGCCCTGTCTTTGCTTGAGCCGGCTGTTATCGTAACGCTGGGCATTCTTGTCGGCGGCATTATGGTGTCGCTATTGTCGGGAATTATGAGCATGAACGATCTGCCGATATAAAACTTAATTGATTGATAACTGATCCTGTGATACTCAGCTTCCGCCAGCCGGTCGGCAGTCAAAGGATAAATGAACGATGAAGGTTTTAATCAGTGTTCATTCGTGAAATCAGCAGCTAGAGTTTTTGGACGAAAGGATTGTAATTTAAGTAACAGAGGTTGGAATGGAAGGTAAACAGAGAGAAAAGGGCTTCACATTGATTGAGATGCTGGTGGTACTGGTGATTATCACTTTGCTGGCAACGCTTGTTGGGCCGAAACTGTTCCAGAAAGTGGGTTCATCCCAAATCAAGGTAGCAGCAGCCCAGATTGAGTTGCTCTCCTCGGCACTGGATACC
Organism: Mariprofundus sp.; assembly: GCA_015485035.1. Classification (GTDB taxonomy): domain Bacteria; phylum Pseudomonadota; class Zetaproteobacteria; order Mariprofundales; family Mariprofundaceae; genus Mariprofundus. The sequence continues at coordinate 5,260 of WFUI01000166.1, read as the reverse complement.
TATCGACTGGATGTAGGTCGTTTCCCGACCACCGAGCAGGGTTTGGCTGCTTTGCGCAAGGCACCTTCCGGGGTTAAGCATTGGGATGGCCCATATCTGTCCAAACCTGTACCTAACGACCCGTGGGATTATCCGTATCACTATAAGGTTCCCGGCAAGGACAATCCCTATGCCCTCTATACGCTGGGTCGCGATGGCAAGAAAGGAGGCGACAACGAGGATCAGGATCAGGGGCTGTTTTAATTTAATAAGTGCATAAAACAGGCCCCGGATAACACGAGCCGGCAGGAATAAGTAAATGAATTTGGTTACAGATACCTGGTCAGTGGGGGCCTGCAATCAGTGGCTATGGTTTGAGTTTGACGGAGAGGGATTAGGCAATTAAATGCACAAGGGCTTTACATTGCTGGAGTTGCTGGTGGTTTTGGTCATTATCGGCATGGCTGCATCATTTGCAGGGCCGCAGCTATGGACGTTGTATGCCAAAGCGCAGGAACGGGAGGTCATTCAGAATTTCGCCAGCTCATTACAGGCACTTCGGCTGGATGTGTTGCATTCCGGCCACGGCCTTGAAATAGCCGCAGTTTCCGAATCTTCGATCAATGAAAATACACAGCTGCCTGCATTGCCTGACGGGTGGCTGTTGCAAAAGTCGACTCCGTTACGGCTGCTTTCAACCGGTGCGACCAATGGTGGCAGTTTTGAGTTTCGTTCACCTTCGGGAAAACAATGGCAGCTGGTTCTTCAACCATTTGACGGGCATATTGAGATTCATCGTTTATGAAGCATCAGCAGGGTGGTTTCACGCTGGTTGAGGTGCTCATTGCATCGGCCATTATTATGGCTTCGCTGGGTGTGTTGTTGCAGTTATTCGGCTCCGGTCTGAGTCAGACAAAAAAAGCGGGTCGGACAGCACATTATATATCGGCTCAGCGTACCATTGAGCGGCAGTTGATGGATATTAACCCTGCTTTGCAGAAAGACGGCGAAGGCAACGTCGAAGGGATTGTATACCGTTGGCATGCGGTAAGAATCGAGCCGTTTCGAGTGTTCTATGACCGTGATATTATGCCGAACCGTCTGTTTGCGCTGTTTCGCATCACTGTCGAACTGGATGCCTGGGGTAAGAGCAAACAGATGGTGATTTCACGGCTGGGCTGGAAAAACAAATCATGAAATATCAACGCGGCTTTACACTGATTGAGATGCTGATTGCCATGGCGATTTTCTCGTCCCTGATGGCCGTACTAATGTTGGGCTATCAGCAGGGCTTGAATCTGTGGCAGAAATCGCAACACCAGAGCAAACAGTGGCAACGCATGGAGTTGCGCTATCATTTGCTGGATACCCTGTTCGCGCAGAGTGTGGTTGCCGATTATACTTATACTGTCGGACTGTCGGCCCCCTATTTTTTCGGTGATAAAACATCCATGCGGCTGATGACAGCATCACCCATGCTTGATATGCCCGGCCATGTTCGACCGGTTGCATTCAGGGCTGTGAATCATGATGGAACATGGGCTATCGAATACCGTGAGGGCAATCGGTATGGTGATCCCGGTCGCGGCATTATCTGGCCGGATTCATGGATACCGTTGATGGAAGGGCTGTCATGGGTTGAGCTGACATTCCAGGCACCCTCCAATCCGGCACCGGCATCGATTGCACGGAAAAACATGAGTGAGGAGGAAAAGTTGCGTTACCGTAATGAGCCGGAATGGATGGCTGTCTATGACAGCTATAAATTATGGCGCATGCCCCGCAGGGTATCCATCCGGTTTACCGATCGGAATCATATGAAACATGAATGGCTGTTTGCCTTGCCTCAGGTGGCAAATGCCTGGCCCATGACAGCCTATGAGCTTGAAACACTTTAACGGGGTGTGTTATCAGGGAAGGCGGGAGCGTGGCTTTGTATTGCCTCTGGCGCTGATCGTGCTTGCACTTCTGACTGTGCTGTCGCTGGGCTTAAGTCAAATGGCGCGTGATGGCGTGCGTACAGTGAGTGCGCAGAAACAGATTGCCGAACGTGAAGTTCGTCTTCGCAGTGCGGCGCAATGGGTGATATATCAGCTGTTGACCGGTGATTATGGGATGCAGACCGTTTCGAACGGAGATATCAGTCTTCCGATCAATGGGGAGCCATTCCTGTACAAAGGTATTGAAGTTCGGGTTCAGGATGCCGCCGGCCTGCTCGGTCTGGCTTTTTACCATCAGCAGACATTTCAGCGCCTGCTTGAGAACCTGGGTTATCAGCAGGTGGCAGCGACATTGTCAGCACGTCTGGAAGACTGGATTGACAGTGATCAGCGTATCACACACGGGGGCGGGGAAATGTCCGACTATTTGGCAAAAGGTTTGCCGATGATCCCTCGTAATGCTCCGATTCGAACAATCGATGAGCTGTTGGATGTGCCCGGATTTACACCTGAAATCTTTAATGGTGGCCCGGATCGTCCCGGCTTGCGTGATCTGCTCATGGCTGGGGGCGAGGGATACTTTAATCTGGCAACGGCACCGGCGGTACTGATCGCACCTGTTTTAAATATATCTTCGATTCGGGCGGCTCGAATGGTTGCTCTGCGCAATGCGCGGCAATGGGATAAGATCAGACAGATGACAGGGAGCAATCCGTTATTTCAGGATGTGGATCCATTCAGGCACGGGTATCGCTTCAGGATTCATTTACATGAGGCCGGGAGTGAGGCCGGGGCGGGTTTAAGGATGGAGGTCAAACTGCAGCCGGCCGGCAGAGTACCGTATGGTATCATGCTATGGCAGTATCCGGACCATGAGCGTGGATAATGTGATGAAGCGAATGGGCAGGGGGCTGCGGAGCAAACTGATCGAATGGATTCCTCTGGTCTGTGTCTTTCCGTCTGATGCCTTTGTATCACGAAAGGAGGGTTCGCCATACCGGTATTTTGATACCGGTGGTTGGGTTGCAAGGTCTGAGGCTGATCTGCCGGAACACACCCCGCTTTCACATACCGTTGTATTGGTTGAGGATCACCATTGCAGCTTTAAGCATCGCAGTTTCCCGGTCGAGCTGATTTCGGCAGAAGAACTGGATGAGGCGATTGAACTGGACTTTGAACAATGGGTGCCCTTTCCCTGCGCAGGCCCGGATAAAGTACAGATGGACTGGTTCGCCTGTTCCCAGCGCCATGGTGAACACTGGCATGTGGCGGTGTGGGTATGGCCTGCACGCGTATCGGAGCAGCTTTTTTCGGCGCTGCCTGCACAGCTGTCCTGTACGCATTTGATGCCTGAGACGGCCTGGCATGTCGCACTGGCACGGGTATCAGAACATACCCTGCTGATCGTTGCCACAGGGGGGGGGCAAGCATTTGTGATGCTTGACGAACATGGCTTTCCGGTGGACTTGTCGTATCCGGGCAGTGCCGGGGAAGCCAGTCGTTTCTGGCGTAATCAGGGGACTGTGGCGAACCGTGCTGTAACGGCATTGTGTTTTGATTCGGAAATCGAACCCGTCTGGTTGCCCCCGGATTGCCGCTTGCAATATGTCGAGCCCGGTTTGCCCCGCTACAGTATATTGAGCCGCGCCAGAAGGCCTGGGATCCGGGACTGGAGCGACCCACTGAGCTGGAAAAAACCGCTGGCGGCCATGGCTGCCCTGGTGGCGGTCTGGATGCTCTCCCAAATGCTGATGCTGAATTTGCGCAGTGATGCAATTGATGATCTGGTCGGTCAGACACGGGGAGAGCTGCAGGAGGTGTTGCAGGCGCGGGAAAATGTTGAACGGATGCAAGGACAGTTGAATATCATTCGGCATCTTCAATTGCGGCAAAGCATGCCGTTAAAGCAGTTGGCGGCTCTCGCCGACGTGCTTCCTGATGATGTTTGGATTGAAATGTTCCGCATGAAAGGAGAGTGGGTGGATTTGCGTGGCAAGGGACATAATGTTTCCCGTCTGCTGGTGTTGCTGGAGAATATTGAAGGCGTTCGCACTGTGGAATTGCTGAATGATATTCGCCCGGATGTCGAAACTGGGCTGGAACAGTTCCAGTTGCGGATGTTTTTCGATATGCCTGATGCCATGGGCGATCATTTGTCCGGTGTTGATTCAGGCAATGGAAACAGCGATGCTTGAATTACTCAACAAGATATCGGAGCAGTTTGCTATGCGGGGAGATGCAGTGTCCCCTGTCGTGCGCTGGGGGGTGTTGCTGATTGCACTGATCATCCTGTGGTTCGCCATGGTGGAGCCATTTTTGGTATGGCGGAGCGAGCGCTTTGATGCTCTGAGCAACCGGATCAGCAAGGTGGAGCGGATGGTTGCCATGCAGCAGGTAGCTGAAACCTGGATCAATGCCGAACAGGATTTCGGCGAGGCTATAAAAGCGGTTGGGCCACTGTTTATCGATGGGGACAGCTATGCCGTTGCCCAGAGTAAATTGACAGCACTGGTGCGGAAGCAGGCTGCATCATTTCATATGACGGTGAAAAGCCAGCATCTCAGAGACAGCGAACCTGTTGCCGGTCTGGGTGAAGCGATCGGGGTGGATTTGAATATGCAGGGAAAGCTGACTGATGCACTGGCGCTGGTTGATGCGCTGGTACGTTTTCCCCGTTTACTCACCATTGATTCTTTGTATATTGCCCCTGCGCCGGGTGCCGGTACCGTATCCTCGCGGGGGGAAACAACGGTATTGCTGATGCTGGGTATTCGTGGCTATCGATTGCAGGGCGGTCAGCTGCAGCCATGAAGAGGCTGAGAGAAAAACTGATTTTTATACTGGCCCTGCTGCTGATGCTATCCGATTCGGTTGTGGATGCCTGGCATTTGCAGGTAGGCAACAGTGTCGAGGCCATATTGCCACCGGCACTGCCTGCTGCTGTTGAACCGCCTGATGCCAGCCTGATGCAGGATATCATTGGTGCCTATCTGTGGAATTCTGATCGGGGCGAAAACCGGCAGCATGGCACGGCATCGGCGGCTGACGGAAAGGGGGTCGAGGCTGTGGATTGCCGTCTGAAGGGCATCTACTATGGCCAGGTTTATCAGCCACTGGCGATGTTTGCCTGTGGTGACCAGCCGCTGAAAGCATGGAAAGAGGGTGAAACATTGCCAGATCAGGCTATGGTTGCTGAAATTCAGGCTGATCATGTCGTGGTGGAAAAGGATGGGGAGCAACACAATGTTTTTCTGTTTGGGAAAAAATAGCGTGATTCGGCGTCAGTTTTCGGTTTCCGTGCTGGCGGGGCGCGCGTCTGTGGTGTTATTGCTGTTGCTGGC
>WFUI01000165.1 GCA_015485035.1 Mariprofundus sp. | reverse complement strand
TTCTGGTCATACCACAGCCCGAGCAGCGATTACGATAAAACAACTTCACCACCAGCAACCACAGCCCCAGGGTAAAAACTATCAATAGCCATGACCAGAAACCGATATGAGGCTTTTGGACGGTCTTCCTTTCACAATAATAGCAATATCGCTTTTTCATAAAGCGATTAAAGATGATTCTTCCTTCTCATACAAGCCAAACATGCTGCAGAATACAATCAAGCCATATTCCACCGGTTTTTTTGCATCCTTCGGTCTGACAGGATAAACTGCGATGATGTTAAAGCGAATCACTATCTGCCTCGTACTGGCCTTTTCCGTTATTTATGCCATGCCATCGTCGTATGCCGCAACGGATATTTATTTTGTCCGCCATGCCGAAACGATGGGCAACCTTACCCATCATCACAGCAGAGAGAACGACCGCACGCTCTCTCCGACCGGAATCCGGCAAGTGGAAAATCTGACCCGGGAACTGGATCGCTTACAATTCGATTATATTATCGTCAGTCCGAAATATCGCGTGCTGAAAACCATTTTCCCCTATCTGAAAAAGCATCGACTGGTAGCCGAGATCTGGCCTGAACTGGCAGAATGCTGCTGGCAAAAACAACGAACGTTATCCTCTAGCCCACTCAATCGCGGATCGCGGATCAGTCTTGAATCCGCCATGAAACCCTATTTCACCTTTACCAAAGCGGATGACCATTACAGTTACAAGACCCGCGGTTACGGGCAGGGCATGCTACAAATATCTATGGCAACGGATAGAATCAAACAGCGATTCGCAGGCTCGGACAAACGTATTCTGATTGTCGGCCACTATCATGCCGGCTCTCGCATTATCGAAACCCTGCAGGGTCTCGAACCTGTCGGACGTTATAATATAGCCAATACACAAATCATCCATTTGCAAGAAGGCAAGACCGGTACGTTCTTCCTGATCAGTGATTAAGGAGAGGTTGCTTTATCCCCATCCCGACAAAGGGGCTTGGCTATAATCTTGCCACCAGCTCCAGCGCCACCTGTTTGTTGTAATCATTGATCTTCCAGTGTGTCGGCATCCAGCCCACCAGAAAGCGATAAAAATCGGTCTGAGCTACAGGGAACAGGTCACGCCACTCTTTTTCCAGAGCATCCTGATCCACATCACTTTGCCTGTCCGTCAAAGCGGATCTCAGGGCTGCAAAATAATCGTCAAGTAAATCTGCTTCGAACTGATCATGCTGTTTATCGTCCAGACAACTGCCGAGAAAATAGGCGACATCCTTCATACCGCAACCACCGCCGACATATTGAAAATCAACCGCTGCCACCGATCCGGAATCGGCTGAAAAACAGAAATTGGCCAGTTTGGCATCGCCATGCACCAGCGTTTTGAAATGTGCATTGGCCAGCATCGAATCAATCACCGGCGCAGCATCACGCAAGGCTTCATCATCCATCACAGCCAGCTCGTCAGGCCGTGTTGCCAGATGCCAGTAGGTGCCGGTCGGCCATAAACCATCTGGTTGCGCTCCCATAAACGTGGCATGGAAATTGGCCAGCCAGTGCAGACAGAGACGCACAGCATCCGGATCAAGTGTTGACCTGCGCAGAGGAAATCCCGCCGCATCCAGATCTTCCAATACCATCAGATGTTCCTCACCGATCGTTTCAGAGGCAAAACAGTGCGGCACCCGGCAGGAATCATCGCAGTGCCCTGCCCAGTCGTGATACCAGCGCATTTCCACTTCATAGGATTTCACCTTGCGCCGGTGCGACAGATCATTGTGCCAGCCACGCGGATGATTCACTTCAGATGGAAAAATCACATGTTTGAGCACTGCGCTCGGTGCATCCGAACCGGACAAGGTATAACGCACGATCTCACCATAGCCACTCCACAGCGACTGAATCAACTCACCGCGCTCTGCAACATTTGCTCCGGTGGCTTTCACCACCATCTCATTCAACTGTTCATTCATCTGCCATCTCTTGCCACAAAGCTCACGACTCAGGTTTTCGGCTTACGTTTGAAACAGTGCACCCACACCTGCGATTCACCGTCCCAGGACATGCCCTTGTGCATGTTCAAAATCAGGGACTGGTACATATCCAGAGAAGTAAAACCTTCCGCCCGAGCATCCGCCTCGGTCATATCGCCGATTTTCTGACGTTTAAGGTCCGTCACAATGAACGGGACGCCATCCAGCTCAAACACTTCATTCGGATAGGCATAAACACCATCACGGCGCTGTTCTGTTTTTTTGCCCTCAAGCGCAGCAGCGACCAGTTTCGGATGGCGTACCAGGCGATCGATGTCGCAAGTCTTTTCGGGGTATTCATTCATATGATCTCCAATATCGGTCAATTCCCCTGAATTATTCAACACGCACAGGAA
>WFUI01000164.1 GCA_015485035.1 Mariprofundus sp. | reverse complement strand
GAATATCCAGGCAGCGGTTTTTATCGACCAGCGTACCGGCCTCAATACTCACCTTCACCATACCATCCCGGAACATGGATGATGGCAGCACAACCGCATTTTCATGCACCATATTATCCGCCTTGACAGTAATCTGGGTCAGGGGAACATCATTGATATAGATTCTTATATTGGACAGTGAAAACAGCAACTCCGAGGCGCGGTATGACACCCGGAACACCCCGCCTCTGACACTTGAATCCATCGGCGTCTTAAAATAGAAGTCCTGCACATGGCCGCTCTGGGAGCCTTTAAATACATGTCCCTTCTTGAACCCCATATCAGCAAGCGTAATGGTCCGGATTGGACCCAGAGCACTAAGCGTCTTTCTGGCCGATGCGGGAGAAATTACAGACTGCCTCTGAACCTTCCACTTGGCGGCCCGGATATCTTTTTCCCTGACCCAGCCCTGAACATGTGATGTTCTTTCCGTTACCAACACCCAGCCGGCATGCCGTTCCATTTCGATCAACTTCATCTTCGAGTCAACATTCATTACTTTTGAAGACGCCTCGTTTGGGCTGGCATAGATAACAGCCTGTTTCCCGGACACTGTCAGCGTATCACCGATTTTAGCTTCAGCCTGTAACCCAGACAGCAAAACAGCCACTGTCAAACAGATGGTTTTTGCCATGAAATTATTAAATTTATTTAACATTCTCTCCCCCTGATATTTAAAACTCACACCTTAATCTATTCACTATCGCTAACGAAGTATAGACATCTTTTTTTTATTCAGCAACTTACGCCATAATACTAATGTGCTTATTCAACACGCAACTCCCTGATTACAACATCATCGAATCCCACCTGCGCGTATGGATAGTCCATATTACTACTGGCAAAAATTGCCGGATTTAACCTGCTGCCATAGAATGGTACCGCCCCTATTCCATACCACTCCCCATCAAGACTCACATATGCAGAATATATAAAACCTATCTTGTCAACTTTCAGGTGAACGAAAAAGTGTGTATGCATGGACGTAGTCCCGGGGCGCTGCCACGCCACCCGGAAAGGAGTCCCGATACGGGTCTCCGATCCATTTAGAACCTTGACCAGCTCAACCTGAACCACCTGCCGACATCCCCCGCCCCTGCACTTCGGAAACGTATCTACGCCCACATTACTGAGAATCAACCCGAGATAATTTTTGTTGTCGCGATAAAACAGCAAGCCGGTCTTTTGCCTGGTTTTGCCAGTCTTGCCAGTGCTGAATACAGACTCCAGATCGACAGATACAGAGTAATCACCATCAATATTCTCATGATCCAGAATGAGGAGATTGGGAACATCGCCCTTTGCAAGCGACGAACGCCTGGTTACAAGAACCAATTGTTCACCATTGGAGTTCAGCAGCTCAGTTGAAGGGTTCAATACTGTCCAGTGATCCGACAAATAACCCGAGCTAAAGTCATCACTGAAAATAACACCTGGCTGTTTCTGACTATCCTCCCGATCCCACATATCCGCAAATGAGGCAATTCTCTCGGCCTCAGCCCGCTCAGCCGCCGCCTTCTTTTCCGCTGCCGCTCTTTTCTCTGCCGCTATCTTTTCCGCTGCTGCTCTTTTCTCTGCCGCTTTCTTTTCCGCTGCTGCTCTTTTCTCTGCCGCTTTCTTTTCCGCTGCTGCTCTTTTCTCTGCTGCTGCCTTCTCTGCTGCTGCCTTCTCTGCTGCTGCCTTCTCTGCTGCTGCTTTCTCTGCTGCTGCTTTCTCTGCTGCTGCTTTCTCTGCTGCTGCCTTCTCTGCTGCTGCTTTCTCTGCGGCTGCTTTCTCTGCTGCTGCTTTCTCTGCGGCTGCTTTCTCTGCGGCTGCTTTCTCTGCGGCTGCTTTCTCTGCGGCTGCCTTCTCTGCTGCTGCTTTCTCTGCTGCTGCTTTCTCTGCGGCTGCTTTCTCTGCTGCTGCTTTCTCTGCCACTGCCTTTTCTGCCACTGCCTTTTCTGCCACTGCCTTTTCTGCTGTGGTCTCCTCTACTACTTTATCTGTTAACAACTTCTGGTCCGCAGTTTTTTGTTCTACTTTCCCCTGTTCAGCAACAGTAGGACCGGATTGAATATGCTCTTCTGAACCCTGGGTGATAGCTCTACCACTTTCTTCAATAGCAGTATTTTTTTCAGGATCCGGCCCGGAATTCTGTTGATCCAGGTGAACCTTGGAAATTTCCTTTTTTAACGCGTCTAGAGAAGCATAAAGTGAAGCTTTGCTATTAACAGTGAAGAGTTTCCCACCACCATTTTTGGCAATACAACTCAATTTGGGGATATCCCGCGCCTTCAACCCCAGCCCCAGCACATGGATACGAATATTTTTACCGGCTGACAACGCAGACTTGCATGGATCCCCCTTGCAACTGTCCCCCCCGTCACTGAGAAGGATAATCGTTCCACCGCCACGCTGCTTAATCTGGCTGATTGCAGAATCAACAGAAAGCCCGATTGGCGCCTTTCCCTTTGGCGTAAAGGAAGAAACCCTGTTAATGATCAAATCGTGTGGTGAACCGATTGGGGCAAGCAGTTCAGAACCATTGCAATTGCCCTTTTGTTTGTGACCATAGGCTATCAAACCAATTTCAGTGTCCCGGGGAAGCCCGGAAATGAATTTATCCAATGCATTCCTGACCAGATAAACCTTCTCCGTGCCATCAATCCGGCCCCACATACTCCCGGATGAATCCACCACAAACAAAACGGCAGGGTTCGCCGCATGTACTACAAGCGGCAAAAAAACCGCCACAAACAATATTTTCAGTTTCAGTAAACGACCAACCATTGCCCATCCCATGAATTATCCCAAAGCCTTGAAAGGATTATATAGCACATTAATCCTGGTAATGCAAATATATCCCCCCATGCAGATAAAGTGGTTTTTAATCTTCATTTGCAAATCTCATTCATAAAAATGGAACTGTTTTATGTGATTGCCACCCAAAAACAAGCCTACCCGGCAAAACCATCGTTTTGCCTTCGCCTGACGACATTGTAAAGAGAGTCGATGCATACGTCACACCCGAAGAGAACACAACGCACCTGATTTGGTCGCAACTCTGCTACCCGCGACAATCGGGATAGCCCAGTCAGAATATTTGATTTCAATCATGGGAATCACGCTCATGGATTGGATATGGTATCAGAGAGCTGTTTTTCAACGGCCACCTCATCACAATCGGCAAAGCGGGAGCAGTGCACACAAACAGTCCATATCTTGTGCGGAAGACTCTCTTTTGAGACAATGCGATAACCCAGTCTGATAAAAAAACCCGTCACATAAGTCAGAGCAAACACTCGGGTCACGCCCATTCCGGCCAGCCACTGTTCACAACCTTCAACCAGTAAACGGCCAACACCGTGTTGTTGATACGCCGGATCAACCACCAGTGAGCGCACTTCTGCCAGATCCCTGCCATAAATATGCGCACAGACCACACCAGCCAGTATTCCGTCATATTCAGCTACCAGAAATTCCTGCAAATGCTGAAAGATGTTATCCCGATTCCGTTGTAAAATAATATCTTTTTTTGCAAACGGCTTCAGCAGCTGGTAAATCGCTTCCACATCGTCCACAACTGCGTTCCGAATACTAATATGAGGGTTCACCAAACAGTTCATCACAAAAGCATCGCCTGACCGCGAACCAGCATATCGCGTGCATGCTGAAGCGACTGCCCTTCCACTCCGCCCAGCATTCGGGCAACTTCAGCCTGGCGCGACTGATCTTCAACCGGTTCCAGGCCGGTAATGGTGCGCCCCTCTTTTTCGGCTTTACAGATCACAATATGATGATCTGCACATGATGCCACCTGTGGAAGGTGTGAAATCACCAGCACCTGCCGATCCCGGCCCATCCGGGCCAGCAATTCACCCACGCACCAGGCAGTCTCGCCTCCTATACCGGTATCCACTTCATCGAATACCGCGATATGCGGCATTGCGGTCAATGCACCGCAACCCTTGAATGCCAGCACCAGACGAGAAAGCTCCCCGCCCGATGCCACAGCCGCCAGATCACGCCATGGTTCACCCGGATTGGACATGATTTTTATACCAATTCGATCCCAGCCGGAAACACCCCAGCCGGATTCATTTTTTTCAGCCTGAACCTCGAAGCGCACTTGCATACCTGCCAGTGCCAGCTTATCCAGAAACGGACGTAATTGCCCGACCAGCTTTTCACCGCTCTGTTTTCGCGCTTCATGCAACGCAGCAGCGTGTCTGCAGTAACAATCCCGGGACTCTTCCAGCAGCCGTGTTAATGAGGCCTCATCCCAGTTGGCTGTATCAAGCGCAGCCAGTCGTTCACGCCATTCATGCATCAGAGCCAGCAAACCATTTTCATCACAATTGTGCCGGCGCATGGCTTCATGCAAGGCCATCAATCGCTGCTCTGATTGCTGCAATGCCACTTCATCAAATGCATGATCCAGTACACCGCATAATTCCGGTGCGACCTCACCAAGCAGCACATCCATCTGATCAAGCAACTGCCGACTACGGCGTAAGCCCTCATGAAAATCTTCAGCCGTCTCTATTGCGTGAATCGCTCGAGCCAGAATATCACGCAACGATGGTTCTGTTTCATCAAGCAATGCCAGCGCTCCGGATGCCGCTTGCTGAACCTGGGCATGATGCCGCCCACTATTTACTTCACTCTGCAATACATCGCCCAGACCTTGAGAAATATCCAGTTCTTCAAGTCTGGCCAGTTCATCACGCATCCACATAGCCTGCTGCTCGGTTTCTCCGCGCTCATGATGCAGTGATTGCAAACGGGATCGATATTTCTGCCATGCCTCAAAGGAGGTTCTGACATCATGCAACAGGACTCCGGACACGGATGCATCCAGCAACTGCTGCTGCACCAGTGGCTGCATCAGCGCCTGATGCTCATGCTGACCATGCATATCCAGACATATATCACCGATCTTCTGCAACGTTTTCAGTGCAACCGGCACTCCATTGATATAAGCACGGGAACGTCCGTCGCGCGTAATAATCCGTCTCAGAATGACTGCGTCATCAGCATCGATATCGACGGATTCGAGCAATGTATCAATACGGCTGTCCGCACCTTCCCATACAGCTGTGACTTCTGCTTTTTCTGCCCCGTGACGCACCCAGTCAGCGTGAGCGCGAGCGCCAAATACAGCGGCCAGTGCACCACTGAGCATGGATTTCCCGGCCCCGGTTTCACCGGTGAAAACGGTCATACCGGCATCAAATTCAAGATGAACCTGTTCGATCAGTGCAAATTGTTTAACAGTAAGTGAAACCAGCATCAGTTCTTTTTCATCATATTTTATTTTATCCGGGGCGCTTCAATCAATCGACTTCAAGCTGCCCGGCCCAGTGCAACTTGCTTCTGAGTACATCGAAATAGTTTCTGCCAGGTAAATAAACCAGTGAGATAACGCCGTTTTTCCGCACAATCACATGATCACCCTGCTGTAATTGCAACAACTCTTCACCATCCAGATTCAAAGCGGCTCCAAAGCGGGACTCTACCAGCTTCAGTTCAATGACTGCATCAGCAGGCAGTACAATCGGACGATTGGACAGCGAATGAGGGCAAACTGGCACAACACTAATGGCATTCACAGATGGATGCACAATCGGCCCGCCCGACGACAAGGCATAAGCGGTAGAACCTGCCGGTGTCGCCAGAATCAGCCCGTCCCCGCGCATACGAAATACAAAGTGATCCTGCACCGTCATCTCAAAACCGATCATGCGCGGCACCGCACTGCGTTCCAGCACCACATCATTCATAGCACTGCCCTCAGCCACGTTCTCTCCATTACGCCATACTTCGACACTTAGTGAAAAATGCCGTGTAGTTTCCAGATGGCCCGCCAGAATCTGTTCAACGACTTCAAACATATTATCAACCGGCGCGTCGGTGAGAAAGCCAACGCGGCCCAGATTGATACCCAGTATCGGTGTGTCGGAACCAATAAAATAGCGTGCCGTATGTAGCAGAGTCCCGTCACCACCCAGCACAATCATCAGATCAACCCCGTCGGGCATTTCAGCAACCGTTAACTGTTCACAGCTAACGGGACAACGGGCATCAGCCGACAGGTTCTGGTCAACGAATACAGCAAGACCTTTCTCAATCAGCCAGCCATGCAAATCGCATAGCAAGGCAAAGGCACGGGCGTCATTCGGCTTGACGCTTATACCAATGCGTTTCACTGCATTCCTGCCCAGTGTTTTGGTTGTTGATGACACTGGAAACACTGACCACCTTTAATATGCCCTTTCGGCTGTGGAGAAACACCATCACTGCCATGGCATGTCATACATGCATCTCTGCTGGTTGCAGTACGGTGCATCTCATCGTCAGGAACCGGTTTGGTTTTACGTTCACTCGAACCCAGCACCAGTGTCAGGACAACGATGGCAATTATGCCAAAAAACAAAAGATCCCTCCTGCCCGGCTGCCATTTCAGTTTCTGCTGCTCAGTCATCTTACCTCCTAACAAATAGATCACTCTGGCTGATTCGCCATTGGTATTCCATATCAGGAACAACTGCAAGCAGGAAAATACAACCGTAAAACCTTTGCCCACAAATTAGCATGAACAGGCCTCATAAAAACAGGTGTATGGATATAACACGACACTGGCATTCATATACAAAATCCCTTGACTGTGCATTTTATTTTTCAGCATCTGCTGCTAGCCTGCCGACCATCTTAAATCATTCCCCCGATCGAATTTAAATCAAGAGGACAGTAATTATGAACGTTGATCAGCATTTGAAAGTTGCACAGTGGCACATCGAACAGGCTCGCCTGCATGCAACCAATCAGCATAGCTGCGGTTGCCCGGTAAACGAGCACTACCAGAAAATCATCGATGAGATCGAATCCGGTTCAGTTGAAGAAGAGCTGGTCTG
>WFUI01000163.1 GCA_015485035.1 Mariprofundus sp. | reverse complement strand
GCAGCAGTAGCGGGGATACGTTTGGCAGTCAGCCAGTTCAGCGGGGGCAGGCACAGAATGGCGATAAATGCAGCCAGCAGGAAGGGGACAAGCAGCGAAGCGGCAGCCTGTATGCCGGCGATGATCACCACAAATGCGGCGGCACCAATCAGCGGGTGATGGTTGCTACCGGTCTGCATATTTATTCGTACTCGGCCAGGCGCGGGTCATCGATATCAAATGCAGTTTCGCCACAGGCGAACATCAGCTTGATATAGGGCACACAGCCACCACATTCGACGCCACACCGGGTTGCGGCCTGTGCTGCTTCAAAGTTTTCATATGCTTTTAATTGTTCAAATGTTTTACCGGCGCATTCGCAACGGTTGACCTGTTCTTCATCCGGGGTGCTTTCACTCATACTGTTTTACCCATGCCGACTTTTTTGATGTTTGAAAATCGGATACTGGCCGATATCACCGTTAAACGGCAAGCGCAGCATAAAACCGAGCCTGTGCGTTGGCGCGGATTGCAGATGTTCCAGACCGATGGTCATGTTTGTATGTCCATATTCCGGCTGCGCGCGGTATGTACCGAACAGATGATCCCAGACAGACAGATTGAAGCCGTAGTTGCTGTTGGTTTCAGGTTTGAGGACAGAGTGGTGTACCCGGTGCACATCCGGCGTGATAACCAGCAGCCGTAGCAGCTTATCCACTTTCCCCGGCAGTCGAACATTGGCATGATTGAACATGGCCATGCCGTTGAGAATGATTTCAAAAATGATGACTGCCAGGACAGGTGCGCCAAGCAATGCAACAACGGTGATCTTGATCAGCATCGACAGGATGATTTCAATCGGATGAAAGCGCAGGCCGGTGGTGACATCAATATCTCGATCGGCATGGTGTACCATATGCAGTCGCCACAATACAGGCACGGCATGAAACAGCACATGTTGTCCGTAAATAATCAGATCGAGCAGAATGACTGCTGCGATAATTTCCACGCTGCCCGACCAGTTGAGCCAGTTGAACAGGCCGAAGTCGCGCGCCCCGGCCCATAATGCAGCAGCGATCGCACCGCCCGGCAGCAACAAACGTACGATCAATACATTCATGACAACGATACCCAGATTGGCCGGCCATCGAGTCCGGCCAAGGCTCAACGGGCGGCGTGGGGAAAAAGTTTCAGCTGCAATCATGATCAGCAGAACCATGAAAAATATACTGAATCGAATCGTTGCGGTATCCATATCGCAATCATGAATGAAAACAGCGGGGCCGAAAAGGATAGCAAGCGTGTTTGCTTCTCTCCTTAAGTGAACATGGCGTGCAAATTACACTTGGTGATGCCTGTCATTGCATATAGACTTTCGATAAGGTTAATTTCTGCCCGTCACTCAGAATGATTTTATGTTACAGGCGTAAAAGAAACTGTTTGATAATTACGGAGGAACAAGAAATGAAACGAATCATGTGTATTGCCATTGCTGCCGGGCTTGTGTTGACGGCTTGTGCCAGTAATCCGAATGATCCGAACAAACATACCAAGGAAAATGCTGCTGCAGGTGCTGCACTGGGTGCACTTGCCGGAGCTGTGATCGGCTATCAGGGCGATCATTCCGGTGGTGCATTGCGCGGTGCCTTGATTGGTGCGGCTGCAGGCGGGGTGCTCGGTGCAGGTACCGGTGTTTATATGGATAAGCAGCAGGCCGAGTTTAATGAGAAACTGGCTGAAGAGCGCCGCACCAATCAGATTGAGGTCGAGCGACTGAAAAACCAGAATCTGAAAATCACCATGAATTCTGAAGTGTCATTTGCCTATAACTCAGCCCAGTTAACGCCGGCATTCCATAATACGCTGGATAAGGTGGCCGATATTCTGAATCGCTATCCGCGCAGTACGATCAAGATTATCGGTCATACCGATAGCAGTGGATCAGCTGAATACAATCAGCGGCTTTCCGAACAGCGGGCGCAGGCAGTGAAATGGTATTTGTCCGATCGCGGTGTCGATTCGCGCAGAATTGTGACCGAAGGCCGTGGTGAAATGCAGCCGAGGGCAACCAATGACACGGAAGCAGGCAGGCAACTGAATCGCCGTGTCGAAATGCTGATTATTCCGGATAAGGATATTCAGTAAGCCAGTACCCACATCAAAAGCCCGGCCATGTTGCCGGGCTTTTGTTTGTCCTGAATCAGTGCATGGATGCACTTATGCTGGCTTTCTTTACACTTCGCAGCCATGAGCGCTGATAAATTAAAAATCTATATCCCGGCGATAATTCTGGCTGTGCTGGGTTTCGGGATCGCCTGGCAGTTTGTGGATCCGGCACCGCCGACAACCCTGGTGTTTTCAGCCGGGCAAAAGGGTGGTGCCTACTATGCCAATGCCGAGCGCTATCGGGATTATCTCAGGCCGCGCGGAATCACCGTCAGGGTTCTGGAATCAGCCGGTTCACTGGAGAATGTTCAGCGGTTGTCATCGGGGACTGCCGACATTGCGTTTGTGCAAAGCGGGGTTGTCACAGCTGCAGGGCATAAGCTGCAATCCCTGGGTAGTATGTATTATGAACCGTTATGGGTCTTCCTGCGCAGTGATCTGAACATACGCTTTCTCAGTGAGTTGAAAGGAAAACGTATTGCAGTCGGTCTGGTCGGCAGCGGCACAAGAGCCATTGCCTTACAGCTACTCAAAGAGAATGGTGTTGATGAAAATGTGGCGACGATAGTCTCATCCGGAACGACAGAAGCAGGCAAGGCACTTATGCGGGCGGAACTGGATGCCGTATTTGTTGTTTCGGCAGCGAGCAGTCAGTCAGTACAAACATTACTGACCAGTGATGATATTCGGTTAATGAGTATAACACGCGCCGAGGCCTATACGCGCAGACTCGATGCGTTGTCATCGGTGAGCGTACCACAAGGTGCTTTGAATCTGGCGTTGAACAAACCGGCACAGGAAAAAACACTTTTGGCCAGCACGGCCACACTCATGGTGGGTGAGGATATGCATCCTGCCTTGCAGGGTTTAATCATGCAGGCGGCGACAGCGATTCATGCCGGCAGCAGCCTGTTTTCAGGGCCGGGGGGATTCCCGTCACCCCGGCATGCAGGGATCGCTTTGAGCAAGGAAGCTGAACGATTTTATAAATCCGGGCCACCGTTTTTACAGCGTTTTCTGCCATTCTGGGCAGCTACGATGGTGGATCGGTTGAAGGTCATGCTGCTACCTTTCATCGCGCTTCTGTTGCCATTGTTCAAGGTGATGCCACCACTGTATCGCTGGCGCATTCGTTCACGGATCTATCGCTGGTATGAAGAGCTGGATCAAATCGATGCAGCGCTGGATGATAATGATACCACAACATTGCTGGGTGACCTGGATCGTATTGAATCGGAAATCAGGAAGGTGCATGTGCCACTTTCCTATGCGCAGGAATTGTATGATCTGCGTTTGCACCTGGCGCTGGTGCGCGATCTTGTCGAGAAGGGAAAATCGGAAAGGGTGAACCATGAAAACTGACATCGAATTACTGGCTCCGGCCGGCACCATCAAAAATATGCGTTATGCCTTTGCGTTCGGGGCAGATGCTGTCTATGCCGGCCAGCCGCGCTATTCACTGCGTGTGCGCAACAATGATTTCCAGCTGGAGAATCTGAAAACCGGCATTGATGAGGCGCATGCACTAGGGCGGAAATTTTTTGTTGCCAGCAATCTGTTGCCGCATAATAACAAGCTCAAGCGTTATCTGGAGCATATGCAGCCGGTGATAGATATGCGGCCGGATGCGCTGATTATGGCCGATCCCGGTCTGATTATGATGGTGCGGGAACGCTGGCCGGATATGCCGGTTCATTTGTCGGTACAGGCCAATACGATGAACTGGGCAGCGGTGAAATTCTGGAAGTCGGTTGGTATTTCCCGGATTATTCTGTCGCGCGAATTGTCACTCGATGAAGTGGCCGAGATCCGCCAGCAGTGCCCTGATATGGAGCTGGAAGTATTTGTCCACGGTGCTTTGTGCATGGCCTATTCCGGTCGTTGTTTATTATCCGGTTATTTCAATCATCGCGATGCCAATCAGGGATCCTGTACCAATGCCTGCCGCTGGGAATACGGTATGGAAAAAGCCGCCGAGGATATTTCCGGCGATATTATTCCGATTGTGCCGAATCAGGTGCTCGACGGTATGAACGCACAACCGTTTGCCGATACCGGCAGTGTGGAGCGCCATCCGCTGGCCGATCAGGTCTATACACTGACTGAACCGAATCGTCCTGATGAACAGATGCCGATATTCGAGGATGAACATGGTACCTACATCATGAATTCAAAGGATCTGCGCGCTATTCAGCATGTCGAGCAACTGGTTCGGATCGGGGTGGATTCGCTGAAAATCGAGGGCCGTACCAAATCACATTATTATGTCGCACGAGCCACTCAGGCATATCGCCGGGCTATCGATGATGCACAGGCCGGTAAGTCGTTCGATGAGTCGCTGTTGTTTCAGCTCGATGCACTGGCCAACCGGGGCTATACCGATGGCTTTTTTACCCGCAAACGCTCATCGGCCACCCAGAGCTATGAAACCGGTAATTCCACCTTCGATGTACAGCGTTTCGTCGGCGAGGTGGTCGGTTACGATGCTGAGAAACAGCTGGCCGAAGTGATTGTGAAAAACAAATTCTCGCTCGGAGATTCGGTTGAGCTGGTCAACCCGGGCGGCAACACCACATTCACGATCGATGCCATCAACGATGCCCGTTACGGTAATCCGATGGAGGTCGCACCGGGAAGCGGCCATCAGGTCAAAATCCCGGTGCCGGTCAAACCGGCCGAGCATGCACTGTTGGCCGTGAACCTGAAGGGCTAACAGTTTTGTTTATTTTCTGCGATACTGCGCCGCCGCAGGCGTAGCACGCTGGCAAATGACTGGCAGGAAGGCATAGGAACACCATGGCAATGAAGTACATTACCGACGATCTCCGCATTAGCGGGATGAGTGAAATCGCAGCACCGGAACAGGTGCATGCCGAGTATCCGATCAGCGAAACCGCTGCCCGTACCACGCATGATGCCCGCAATGCCATCCATGAGATTCTGCAGGGCGAGGATGATCGGTTGCTGGTCATTGTAGGCCCGTGTTCGATTCATAATCCCGAAGCCGGTCTTGAATATGCACGACATATCCAGCGTATGCGCGAGGAACTCGGCAAGGATCTGTTGCTGGTGATGCGCGTGTATTTTGAAAAGCCGCGTACAACTGTGGGCTGGAAGGGCTTGATCAACGATCCTAATCTGGATGAGAGTTTTGAAATTAATAAAGGTATCCGGCTGGCGCGCAAGCTGTTGCTGGAAATCAACGAAATGGGCGTGCCTGCCGGTACTGAATTTCTGGACCTGATTACACCGCAATATATCGCCGATCTGGTCAGCTGGGGCGCCATTGGTGCGCGCACGACAGAATCGCAGGGGCATCGGGAACTGGCCAGTGGCCTGTCATGTCCGGTCGGCTTCAAGAACGGGACCGATGGCGGTTTTCGGATCGCAGTGGATGCCATTCATGCAGCGCGTCATCCACATGTATTTTTGTCACTGACCAAGCAGGGTAAATCAGCTATTTTCTCTACTTCCGGCAATGATGATTGTCATATTATTCTGCGCGGTGGCAAGGAGCCGAACTATGATGCTGACAGCGTGGCTCGTGCAGTGTCTGAACTGGAAGCAGCCGGCTTGCCATGCCATCTGATGGTGGATTGCAGTCATGCCAACAGCCGTAAGCAGTTTAAACGGCAAATTGACGTGGGTGAAGATCTGGCTGGTCAGATTGCAGCCGGCAATCGCTGTATCACCGGTGTTATGATCGAATCACATTTGCACGAGGGACGCCAGAATATTGTTGCCGGCGAGCAACCGGCATTCGGTATCAGTATTACCGATGCCTGTCTGGGCTGGGAAGACTCGGAAGCCCTGTTGCATACATTGGCTGAAGCAGTGCGTAAACGCAGGAAAAGTCAGGGATAAGGGAACAGG
>WFUI01000162.1 GCA_015485035.1 Mariprofundus sp. | reverse complement strand
TGCATGGCGCAGTGAAAAACGAAACAGCCGGGTTTGTCAGCGGCGAGAAACGTTTTGACAAGATTCAGAACCGACTCGATATGAAACCGGAAGCCGTGCTGGGTTCGGGGTGGGAATTCCGGGGCAGGGCGCTGGCCTGGTATGACGCGGCCATGGATGTGAATACCACCAATACCACAGATCTGACGGCCGGGATCAAACAGCATTACCGCACCTATATCGAGAGCAAGGAAGCCTATTTACTTTACGGTGCTGATAACTTTGATCTTCGTATCGGTCAGCAGCAGATTGTCTGGGGCAAGACCGACGGTATCCGGATGCTCGATATTGTGAATCCACTCGATTTGCGAGAATTTATTCTGGATGATTTTCTCGATTCGCGTATCGGTCTGTGGTCTGCACGATTGAACTATTATGCTGATATCGGTGGTACAGAGCACGAATTTGAATTTGTAGTCGTTCCCGATGCGAGACCCGCCAGATTTGCGCCAGTCGGTTCACGCTGGGGATTTGGTTTTGGTACTGCTGTACCCGGCATCACTGTAGCAACGCTGGCACCGGAAGAGCCCAACTGGTCACTGAATAATACCGAACTGGGTTTTGCCTGGCGTGCCAATGTGGCCGGCTGGGATTTATCGTTGAACTATTATTACGGCTGGAATGATTTCCCCAACGTGTTCAAACAATTATCCGGTACGGTTCTGTCTGTTCAGCTCAGGCATTTGCGCATGCATACGGCAGGCGGTTCTTTTTCCAATGCCTTCGGCGCTTTTGTTGTACGCGGCGAAGTCGCAGTGAATTTTGGCGAAGGCATCAATACTACGGCTCTCACATGGGGGGATTCTGTGGTTCGGCGCACAACGCTGAATGCCGCCCTTGCAGTGGATTACACATGGTCGAACTGGTTGATCAGCGTGCAACTCTTCGGGCGCCAGATTTTGAATGAGCCGGTTGTGGATACAACAATCATTACTACCCCGAACTTCGCTACACTGCGCATTGCTACTGATTTCATGAACGAGAAGCTGAAACCGGAGATGTTATTGATTGCCGATCTTGATGACGGCGGTGTGTGGGTACGTCCCAAAGTCAGTTATGAATTCAGCGATAATCTGATTGGTACGCTGGGGGTAGATATTATCAGCGGAAGCGGTGGTTTTTTCGGCCCATTTGCCTCCAATGACAGAGTTTATAGCGAAGCCGAATGGAGTTTTTGATGTGATACTGTCACAGTTCTGTGCCAGAGTTGCGCCATTGATAATGAGGTTCCCATGAAAAAAATTATATTGTTGTTTACTCTGATGTTCGGTCTGAACGGCTGCCTTGTCGGTGCAGCCGTTGGCACTGCTGTGGATGTCGGTATCGAAGTCGTCAAGGTGCCTTTCAAGGTGGGTGGTGCTATCTATGATGGTGTTACCGGAGATGATGAAGAAAGCGACAGTAAGGATACAGAAGAGAAGGATTAAGGATAGCCTGAAAAAGGCCGAGTATCCGTGCATGCCATGCCAGAAATAAGCGCGTGAGCACTTGATTTGTGAGTAAAGATAAAACCACGCTTTTGACTTTACGTGTTGAAAAACTACAGGGCGCAGTTTTTCATACTTTCTTTCTTTAAGCACATATCAGCCGGCTTTGCTGATTATTTTTTCCTTGTCGATTTTTGACATGTTTTTTATGACAATTTCTGCCTTGAGCGCTTCGGAACGGGAACCTATTTTTTTCTGATAAACCAGGTTCAGGGGGCCTTTGCCGCGCAGATATTTTGCACCTTTGCCTGCCTGATGTTGAGCAAAACGCCGTTCCACATTTGTACTGATGCCGGTGTAAACCTGGCCGTTTTTGCAACGGACCATATAAAGAAACCAGTCTGACGGTTTATCTGACATTGCGTTTATCCGGCATTTTCCAGTTCTTCGCTGGCCAGCATCCACTGTTCTTCAAATTCTTCCCGTTGTCTGTTCAACTGCCGGTGTTCGTCGCTTAGTCGACGTAATTGATCCGAAGAAGTCTGTTCATACAATACCGGATCAGCCATTTGCGCATCCAGCTCGGCAATACGCTGATGTAGTTTATCCAGATCATGCTCAAGCTTTTTCACTTTGTTCCGCAGCGGCTGTAAAATCTTCCGTTGCTCGGTTTTCAGTCGGCGATTATCTTTTTTCGAAGGGCGTGAAGCTGGTTTTTCGTCCTCCCCGTTTCTTTGTCGCAATAACCAGCTGGAATATTCATCGAGATCACCCTTGAACACGGTTACCGAACCGCTGGAAACCAGCATCAGCGAATCACATACCGTACGCAGCAAATGCCGATCATGCGAAACCAGCACCATGGCGCCTTCAAAATCCTGCAATGCCAGATTTAATGCATGGCGCATTTCCAGGTCGAGATGATTGGTTGGTTCATCCAGAAGCAGCAGATTCGGTTGTTGATATACGATCATGGCCAGCACCAGCCGCGCTTTTTCTCCACCGGAAAAGTTCAATACAGGTGCCAGCGCCATATCGCCATGGAAATCAAAACCGCCAAGAAACTGGCGGGCTTCTTTCTCGGACATGTACTCATTCAGCATTCTGATATGCTGAACCGGTGATAATTCGCCATGCAACTGTTCCAGCTGATGCTGGGCAAAATAGCCGATAGTGAGCTCTTTTGCTCCGTCACGCTGTCCCTGTTGAGGTATCAATTCTCCTGCCATCAGCTTGATCAGCGTCGACTTGCCTTCTCCATTGGGGCCGAGCAGACCGATGCGTTCGCCCGGCAGTAACGAGAAAGAGAGATCATGCAGAATGGTGGTGTCGCCATAACCGGCAGATGCCTTGTTCAACCTGAGCAGCGGATTGGGAATCCGCCCCGGATGTTTAAAGGTGAATGAAAAGGGTGAATCGACATGTGCCGGAGCGATCATCTGCATACGCTCCAGTGCCTTGATACGGCTCTGTGCCTGTGTGGCTTTGGTCGCCTTGGCTTTGAAGCGGTTGATAAAACTCGTCATATGCTCGATCTGTTTTTGCTGTTTTTCATAGGAAGCTTGTTGCAGGGCAAGCTTTTCTGACCTTAATCTCTCAAAATCACTGTAATTTCCAGTATATATGGTTATTTGTTGATGCTCTATATGAGCTATACGGTTGACGCAGCGATCGAGAAAATCACGATCATGTGAGATCAACAGCAGGGCACCGCAATAGTGTTGCAACCACTTCTCCAGCCAGATCACCGCTTCCAGATCAAGGTGGTTGGTTGGTTCATCCAGCAATAACAAATCGGAACGGCACATCAGGGCATGCGCCAAATTCAGACGCATGCGCCAGCCACCTGAAAAACTGGCTACCGGTTTTTCTTCCGTGCCAATGGCAAAACCCAGGCCGTGCAACAGACGTGCGGCACGGGCATGGGCGGCATAACCGTCAATAGCGGCGAGGCGTTCATGCAGTTCGGCCAGACGGATACCATCACCGTCGCACTCGGCCTGTGCAATCTGTTGATGCAAACGGGTGAATTCGGCATCGCCCTGCATCACATATTCAATTGCCGGCAGCGTCAGGGCAGGTGTTTCCTGCTCGACATGCGCGATGGTAATGCCTTTATCTATCCGGAAACTGCCGGCATCTTCTTCGATCTGCCCCTGTACAAGGCCGAACAACGATGATTTTCCGCAACCATTGGCACCGGTGATACCAACCTTATGACCTGCATGAATCACCATGCTGACATCCGAAAATAGCAGTTTATTACCGCGCCGGAGCGAGATGGAATCAAAATAAAGCATGCGGCACTATAACCTGTAGGCAACGATTCAGCACAGGTAACAATGAAAGCTTCCCGGTAGCTGTACCTGTGGACTATCTATTTTGATCCTCAGGATTAAAATTCAGAAAAAAAACGGAGGGGTTCCGATGTGGATACAGAAAACAATCCGTCTGCAAGCACGGTCCAGAGGATTTCATCTGGTCACACAAGAGGTGGTTCATCAATTGCCTGAACTGGCTGATTTCCGTGTGGGATTGGCACATTTCTTTATTCAACATACCAGTGCCAGCCTGACCTTGAACGAGAACGCTGATCCGGATGTGCGCCGGGATATGGAAGCACATTTCAACCACTTTGTACCTGAGGATCAGCCTTATTATGAGCATACGCTCGAAGGCCCGGATGATATGCCTGCCCATATCAAGTCCAGTACACTGGGCTGTAGTCTCACGATACCGATCAGTGACGGTCGCCTTGCCCTTGGCACATGGCAGGGCATTTATCTGGGCGAACATCGCAACCATGCCGGTTCCAGGCATATTGTGGTGACCATGCAGGGAGATTAATCAGGTTGATATTGCCATGAATATCGCAGTCTATATTTCCGGTCATGGTTTTGGTCATCTGGCTCAGCTGGCACCGGTATTGAACCGAATACATACAGCAAGGCCGGATTGCCGTTTTCTGATTCGTTGTTCGTTGCCACAAGCAGAAATCCGGGCACGACTGGACTTTGATTTCGAGATCGAACAGAGCGCCGTTGATGTGGGGGTCGTGCAGCAGAGCGCGATTGAAGAGGATCGTCAGGCTTCAATCATCCGGATACGAAACTGGCTTGGGCAGATGAATGAGCAGATTGATCAGGAAATCGAATTACTGCGACGCTTTGATCCGTCACTCGTGCTGTCCAATATTTCACCGCTGGCATTTCCGGTAGCCGGAATATTGGATGTCCCCGGCATCGGGCTTGCAACGCTGGACTGGCATACGATTTACAGCCACTGGCTGCATGAAGATGATCCGGTTCTGAAACAGCTGGCCGAGGCATATGACGCATGTGATTTGCTTTTGACACCGCCCATGGCAATGGACATGCCGGTTTTTCCTGTGCAACGCCGGATTGGTTTGATTGCCACCCATCCGGTTGATATTTCAAATCCGCTAGCTGGAGATCCGCGGAAAAAAGCACTGGTTCTGTTTGGCGGGTGCGCTCATCCGCCTTACGACAGTCAGGCACTGGCAAACATGGATGAATGGTTGTTTCTGATTCCGGATGCCGGAGATGGTATGCCGGAAAATGTAAGAGGTATTTGCTTCGGGCCGGATATGAGGCCGGTTGATCTCATGCCGTTTGTCGATGTGGTGGTGTGCAAACCCGGCTACGGCGTGTTATCCGAGTGCTGGTGTACAGCCACGCCAGTCGCATGGGTGGAGCGGCCAGATTTTCCGGAATTTCCGATGCTGAAATCTTGGCTGGATACATCTATGCCGTCAGCAGGAATGACGCGCTCAGCGTTTCGACAGGGGCGCTGGCAACAGGCACTGGAGGAGGCTTTGAATCATCCCGGGACATTTCCGCCAATCTGCGGATATGGTGCTGATGAAGCCGCCGGCATTATTTTATCGTATATGCCCTGATGTGGAGGTGTCGGTTAGGTTTGCCGATTCGTTCATGGGCGGTATGGGTGCACTGAATCAGTCATATCTTCCATGAACGGGGGAATGTTTACGACTTCCCAATTCATATGAAGTTGCGCTAGAATAAGCTCATGAAGCAGTCCAAGGTCACCGTTTTGTCTGGCATTTTCACCTTGTGCGTCTGTTTGGCGCCGGTTATGCCGCTGCATGCCTGTGAACAGTCCGGTGATAGAGATAACAAGGCTGCGACATCGGTTTCCGATACAGTGGAAAAGCAGACAGGCACACCGAAATCAGAAAAGGTGGGAGCGGAGCATCAGCAGGCTGCTGTACACAAAACCACCAAAATCATCAAAGTCGCCAAACATTCAGTTGATGCATCCGTAGAAAGCGAAAAGATAGAAAATAAGATGGCAGCACAAAAAGAACCATCCGAGCCAGAGCTTGCCCATGTGGACTACAAAGAGTTGGAAGAGCGTTTAAAAAATACCGATGCGATTGGTTTCTTTACCAAGCTGGCTATACGCAATGATATTATCGACCTGGTAGACAAAATTAAACAATATCGGAAGAAGTCGATGCTGAAAGCAAAAATGAAGGAAATCAGAGCACGTTTCGATGGCCTGTTGCTGAAGATTATCGCCTTGCTGGAGGAGGATCCGGATTTGTCCCGTGATTTGTATGTGGGCAGGGAATCGATCTGGGAGAGTTTACTGGAGGTGAAAGCATGAAACGAATTTTAATAGCTGTAATTTTATCTGTATTCATGGTGCCGGCTGCCTATGCCGTATCCACGGCTGTGGATATTGCCACGACCATCAAATTGCGCGGTTATGATTGCGGGGGCAGGGCGGTGAGCAATATCAGTGAAAGACAGGATGC
>WFUI01000161.1 GCA_015485035.1 Mariprofundus sp. | reverse complement strand
GTTTCGGTAAACCTGATGCAGCGCAGAAATATTACTGAATTATTAGCGAATGCCGCGCCACCGCCAAAGCGAAAATCGACTATAAATTTACGGCAGTTGGTGCTGATTGATGCTTAACCGGACAGTAGTGATATGGGATATGGTATCGGGACGAACACCCAACATGGTCTTGATCTGTTCTCCCAAAAAGGTGAAACGGTCATTTGTAATATCATAAGTCCAGGGAAGTGCCGCTACCGAATCGACCAGTTTTTGATGCTTTATTTCTATCTTGCCCAACACGGTTTCGGCCTGTTTGCGCTCTGTGATATCGACTACAAAAGCAAAATTATATTCTCTGTCACCAAAACAAATATAATTCATACTGATATCTACAGGAAAGGTTTTACCTGATCTGGTTTTGTGGAAGGACTCCAGGTGGGTTGCCCCCTGTTCTTTCAGGTTTTTCCAGTGCTCTGACCAGAACTGGCGGGTAAATACGGGGTCGATATCAAAAACAGTCATGCTGAGCATTTCATCCCGTGTGTAGCCCAGGTTTCGGCACATGGTATGATTTACATTGACAAAATTACCCTGCTGATCAATCCAGAAAGATCCATCAGAATAATGATCAATCATGTACTGGTTGGAGCGAGGCATATCGTCGATCTGTTTACGTATGCTGATATCCCGTACGATAGCAACGGCCTGCCAGTGCTGGCCCTCGGGCTTAAACCCGGAAACAGACACCTCTGCCGGAAACCTGGAGCCATCTTTGCATTTGGCTATGCACTCCGTGGTTTTTCCTATCATTGCTCCTTTGCCTGTTTCTGCAAAGGTCTTGAACCCCTTTTCAGCTTTTTCATGCATATGATCAGGGACAATGAGATCCAAAAGGTTCATACCAATCGCCTGCCTGGCGGAATAGCCGAACATCTTCGTGGCAGATTGATTCCAGATAGTGACTTCCCCTTGATGGTTGACACCAATGGCATCGGTTGTGTTGCAAACCAGTGATTCGGACAGTTTTTCGGTCACCGGATCGGCCTGTAGCCGGATGTTAGGGATACTCTGAATAACTCCATGAATCCTGTATAATTTCTCGGGATGGGAGGATTTATGGATCAGCTGAGTTTTGCGGAAGCGGAATACGGGAACAAGCGTCGGAAGACGCGTCGTGAAAAGTTTTTGGAAGAGATGGAGACATTGCTTCCATGGCAGAAGCTGGAATCGAAAATCAAGCGCTATTACTACCGCAACAAGACAGGCCGCCCGGCATATCCGCTGAGCGTGATGCTCCGAATTCATTGCCTGCAACTGTTTTACAATCTCTCAGATCCGATGATGGAAGATTCGCTGTATGAAATTGAGTCGATGCGGCGTTTTGCGAAATTGCGGCTGAGCGACCGGATACCGGATGAGACGACGATCCTGAACTTCCGGCATTTGCTGGAGTCCCGGCATCTTGGCGAGAAGCTGCTGCAGGAGATCAACAGACACCTAGCTTCAAAGGGCTGCAAGATTCAAGAGGGAACGATTGTAGATGCCACGCTGATCTCCGCACCTTCGTCGACGAAGAATAAAAGCAAGGCGCGTGATCCGGAGATGCACCAGACAAAGAAAGGAAACCAGTGGTACTTCGGGATGAAGCTGCATATTGGGGTGGATACCGACACCGGCATTGTGCATGGCGTTACTGGTACAGCCGCCAATGAGCATGACATCACCCAAGCGGACAAACTGCTGCATGGCAGCGAGCAGCGGGTTCATGGCGATGCCGGATATCTCGGTATTGATAAGCGCGAGGAACACAAGGATCGCAAAGTTGAGTGGCATATCGCTGTTCGTCCCGGCAAACGAAAAACGATGGCTAATGGGAGTGATGAGGAAAAAGCCGAACAGGCCAAGGCATCGGTCAGAGCCAGAGTGGAACACCCATTCCGATGGGTGAAAGGTATCTTCGGATACAACAAGGTGCGCTATCGGGGGTTGGACAAGAATATGAACAGACTCTATCTGCTACTCGGTTTCTCCAATCTGTTGACCTGTCGAAGGATCGGTTATGCGGGATAGCTCTGCCCTGAAAATGGGAAAATGACCTGATAAGATCCCAAATCAGTGGGGCAATCGGGACGTAAACCCTGGATCACTCCGTTTTATTGCCGAATCAGTCGGCAGAAACCAAAAAAACAGGGTTGTTCAGAGTATCCCTAGCGATATTCTGCCATGGCTGCATCTGCCATGGCAATCATTGGCAAGTCCATGATTTCTTCTTCTTGCAAACCTTTTGTGTAGTGTCGAAGCTGTTTTATATCGACGCCTGCGGTAGCTCCTGGCTGAGTTTATTATTCCTGAACAAATAGCTTCCAGCGATGATCTGCGAATTGCGAGCTTATCCTGATAGGAGTGCTCTTTCTCTCTGAGCACTACTGGAATAGCCGGGTGCATAAATAATAGACTTATATGCATAAATAACAGGCATAATATACACATCTGATTATACACCTATTTTATAACCTGTTGTTTTTATTGTATTATATATTAATTGGCATGCTGGCATGACACATGCTTTATATTTGGCATGTCTACAAATAGGCAATGTTTAGATTTAGGAGATGGAGATATGAAAAAAACTTTATTAGGAATGCTGATGGCTGGAATGATGGGCATGAGCACAGGTGCAGTTGAAGCTCAGGCTGAAGGGCTGGCAG
>WFUI01000160.1 GCA_015485035.1 Mariprofundus sp. | reverse complement strand
GGTTATCCGGCCTGGATATGGCGATTGAGACCGGGTGGCGACTGGGCACTGTCGGAAGAGATTCATGCACTTCTTCTGGATAATGCTGTCGATCTTGCAGGTACGGACTTATTACCTCTTTGTGAAGCGGCAAAGCAATATCATACGACAATTGTTTGTGGCTTGCATGAAATCGATCATGAGTTTAGCCGGGCAACCCTGTACAACACTGTCGTTGTAATCACTCCGGATGGAAACATTATCAATCGACATCGAAAACTCATGCCGACCAATCCGGAACGAATGGTGTGGGGTTTCGGCGATGCCTCCGGATTAAAGGCTGTAGAGACACCGGCTGGCCGAATCGGGTCCTTGATTTGCTGGGAGAATTATATGCCTCTGGCTCGCTATGCACTGTATTCGCAGGGCGTGGAAATCTATATCGCGCCGACATATGACAGTGGTGACGACTGGCTGGAAACGTTGCGCCATATTGCCCGCGAAGGCCGGTGCTGGGTGGTGGGCAGTGGTAATATATTAAAAGTCAGCGATATTCCCGAAACATTTCCACAGAAATCCACTATATACCCGGATCCGGATGAATGGATTAATCCGGGTGATTCAGTCGTGATTGAACCGGGTGGAAAGGTTGTTGCGGGCCCGCTGCGCAAGGAGAAAGGGATATTGTTTCATGACATTGATCTCAAGCTCACCCGCACTGCCAAACGCGCACTGGATGTTGCCGGCCATTATTCACGCCCCGATATTTTTAAGCTTTACGTGAATACCGAATCGCAACCTCCGGTTGAATTCTCGCCATGCAAGGTTCTTACAGATGGTAATACCACGGGCAAATAGTGATAGTATTTATCGCATCAAGACTGAGCGGCTATCAGGATAGAATTTCCCTTGCTGCCTTGCAGTCTCGGGCAATCTGTTCGGCCAGATCATCATGGCCGGTGAATTTCCGGTCTTCCCGAATCCGTTTCACAAAAGAGACATTCAGGAACTGGTCATAGACATCGGGGTTATCATCCAGCAGATGCGTTTCCAGTAGCAGGGTGCGGCCGTTAAAGGTGGGGCGGTAGCCCAGATAGGCAGCACCATTCCATGCTCCGGTTTCGGATCTGGCACGTACGGCATAAATGCCAACAGGCGGATGAGCCAGATCGGCCACATCGATATTGGCAGTCGGAAAGTTCATCTGACGCCCGCGTTTTTCACCATGCAATACCTTGCCGGCAATAGAATAATCCCTCCCCAGCAACATGGCGGCCAACCTGAAATCAGCCGCTTCAACTGCCGAGCGGATACGGGATGAAGAAACCACGGCACCCATCATTTCAAAGGCGGCAGCTTCAGTGACGGTGAAGCCTCTGGCATCGCCAAGCGTACGCAGATCTTCAACATGGCCTTCACGATCATGGCCGAAGGCAAAATCGTAACCGACATGGATATGTTTGAAGCCGAAGGTGTCATGCAACAAACATGAAAATTTTTCAGCCGGCCAGCTGGCCAGTTCCAGATTGAATTCCAGCAGCAATACGGCATCTACTCCGGCTGCTTTCAGATACTGCATTTTTTCCTGAACATGACAGAGACGGCGCGGAGCTTCCTCTGGGAAAAGTACAGCCCGCGGGTGCGGTTCGAAAGTGACCACAATCGTTGGGCCACCCACTGCCTGAGCATGGCCGTGTGTTTCGGCCAGAACCTGTTCATGGCCCATATGTACGCCATCAAAATTACCAACAGTGATGGCACCACCCTTGAGCTCCGGAATCTCTGCAGCTTCCTGCCATGAATCAATAATTCGCATGCGGCCCAGACTACCGCTTCTATGATTTTGATTCACGCACCAATTGTTGTTACGAACAGAGAAAGCCCTCGATATGGAAACGTTTTATGCGTCTGCATCCTGTGAACTCTGGGTACAGCGCTTTCCTGCACGTTATTCGCGAGTGATGTTCGCGGTAATGAAAAAACTATCCTATGGCGCTGGTTTTTTCCGGCCAGTGGCATTCAGTTGCGACAGGGCACTGGTGGCATTTGGGTTTACGTGCTGTGCAGATATAACGTCCATGCAGAATCAGCCAGTGATGGGCATGTTGCATGAACTCCTGCGGGATGACTTTTAATAATCCTTTTTCTACATCCAGTGGTGTTTTACCCGGTGCCAGACCTGTGCGATTGCCGAGCCGGAAGATATGTGTGTCCACAGCCATGGTCGGTTCCCCGAACAGGACATTAAGCACAACATTGGCAGTTTTCCT
>WFUI01000159.1 GCA_015485035.1 Mariprofundus sp. | reverse complement strand
TTACTGTCATGTCCGAGCACTTTCAGGATGGGTCTGAGCACATTCGGATAATGGGCTGTGCGCCCGGAGAGCATGCCTTCAGCAAAACCCTGACGCACCAGCATGGCTCCAAGTACATTGATATCATTGCGCAATGTTTTGGCTGCATCATCTGCCAACACACCGTGGCGTTTGCGCAGGGTGTAATAGGCATCTGCAAGACTACCGAAGCGGGCATCTTCAGTGGTCGGATCGATCAGGGTGATATTGCTAATGTCCAGCTGCGCTTTTTCACATAGCTGTTGCACGATACGTTGCCGGCCAATCAGAACAGGTATGGCAATGCCGATTTCCTGCATTTCAATAGCGGCACGAAGTACTGTTTCATCTTCGCCTTCAGGCAATACCAGACGGATCGGATTAACCTGTGCCTTGTCCATAATCATACGCATAAACAGGCGGGAAGAATCAATGCGACCGGCAAGCTCGTGTGCATAGGCATTTGCATCTTCCAGGGGTTTACGAGCTACGCCTGTGTCGGTCGCAGCCCGGGCTACCGCGACCGGTACCACTTCGATTAAACGGGGGTCGAATGGTTTGGGTAGAATGTATTTAGGGCCGAAGCGCAGCTCATTGACCCCGTATGCTTTTAGCACCGAGGCTGGAACATCCTGGCGGGCAAGGCTGGCCAGCGCATGTACGGCAGCCACCTTCATTTCTTCATTGAAGGTGGTGGCCCGTGCATCAAGCGCGCCGCGGAATAGAAACGGAAAACCCAGCACATTATTGACCTGATTGGGGTGGTCTGAACGGCCGGTAGCCATAATCAGGTCCTTACGGGTTTCCATGGCGAGATCATAGGCAATTTCAGGGTCGGGATTGGCCATGGCGAAGATGATGGGCCTGTCGGCCATGGTTTTGAGCATGGCCGGGTCCACGATATTACCCTGAGACAGACCAATAAACACATCGGCACCGTTCATGGCTTCAGCCAGGGTGCGTTCGGGGCGCTCGGTAGCGAAATAGGCTTTGTGTGGCGGCAACTCCTCCTGGCGATCTGTGCTGATGACGCCTTTACGATCGAGAAACAGAATATTTTCACGTTTGGCACCCAGTTGTTCGATCAGTTTCATGCATGCGAAACCTGCTGCACCGGCACCCAGACAGGTGATTTTTACATCTTCAATCTGTTTGTTCTGCAAGATCAGCGCATTCAGAAATGCTGCTGCCATGATCACGGCAGTACCATGCTGGTCATCATGCAATACCGGAATATTCATACGCTTTTTCAATTCTTCTTCAATGATAAAACATTCCGGAGCTTTGATGTCTTCGAGATTGATGCCGCCAAAGGTCGGTTCCATGCGGGCTACAGTTTCCACGATGCTCATCGGATCATTTTCATCCAGTTCAATATCGAATACATCAATATCTGCAAACCGTTTGAACAGTACACCTTTACCTTCCATCACCGGCTTTCCGGCCAGTGGGCCGATATTACCGAGGCCGAGCACAGCTGTACCATTGGTAATCACGCCAACCAGGTTGGCACGGGCGGTGTACTCATCGGCCAGCTCCGGGTTTTCCGCGATTGCCAGACATGGTTCGGCAACACCCGGTGTGTAAGCCAGGGCCAGGTCACGCTGGGTCAGGCACGGTTTGGTCGGCTTAATGCTGATCTTTCCCGGAATTGGTAAACTGTGATACTCGAACGCTTCCTTGCGCAATGTTTCTTTTGGCATTAGTTAACCCCTTGAGCATAGCTGCGTGATGATCTTTGAGTGATGCTGGGCACCACCATCGCGAATGGCAAGCATAACGCTGTATGATTGCCCGGTCATGGAGGGATTAATGAAAATTGCATTTGCAGGCGCCGGAGCTGTCGGCTGCCACTACGGCAGCAAACTCGTGCAGGCCGGTTTCGATGTGATATTACTGGCTCGCGGGCGGCATCTGACTGTCATGCAAGGCGCAGGCCTGAGGCATGAGTCGGAAGGAGAATGCAAACAGGTTGCGGTCAAGGCAACATCGGATGCCGGTCAACTTAAATTCAGTCAGGTTGTGGTATTGAGCTGCAAAATGACCGGGTTCGTTGAGATGGTTGATATGCTCAGGGGCCATATTTCTCCTGCAGCCCTGTTGCTGACCCTGCAAAACGGTGTTGAAGCTCCGGAACAACTGGCAAAGGCTTTTCCTGATCATGCCATTGCTGCAGGCACAGCTTTTATCGGTGTGAGGCTGGAGCAACCCGGCTACGTGATTCATTCGGCAGCCGGCGGGATACGGATGGGGTTGTGGCAACAAGGCAGAGGTGAGCAGTATTTATTGCCGCTCATCAGGGCATTTCAGCACGCTGAGGTACCGGCACGGCAGGATGATGATCCGGAAGCCATGCTTTGGCGTAAACTGCTGTGGAACTGTGGTTTTAATGCAATCACAGCGATTACCCGCCGATATGCCCGCGACATGGCGGCAGGTGCCGAAACGCTTGCTATTGTGCGTCAGGCAATGGAAGAAGTCGTGGAAATTGCAAAGGTGTGCAATATTGCGATTGGTGAACAGGACATTCTTCTGAAACATATTGACGTGACATTGAATATGGGGCCGGTCAAAACCAGTATGTGGCAGGATATTGAAGCCGGACGCAAAACCGAGGTGGAATATATCAATGGCTACGTGGTAAGAAAGGCTGATGAATTGAACATGCCGGCACCTGTAAACCGGCTGTTGATGAGCCTGATCAAGGCCATGGAACGAGGGTGATAACAGGAATATTTCTCAGCCTTTGATGATGTTCACGAGTTGATCGAAGGCAAGCTGTTGCTGTTCACCTGTAGCCATATTTTTCAGTGTAACAAGACCGGACAGCATTTCATCTTCACCAATAACGACCACGAAGCGGGCTCCCTCGCGGTCGGCAATCTTGAATTGTCGTTTGGCACTGCCGCCACCGCAATGCACGACACTTAAATCCTGTTGACGCAGTAAGGCAGATTGCTGCAGAGAATAGGGGATAACCTGCTCACCCAGAGCCACAACGGCCACATCTACAGCGGCAACCTTGATTCCACCCAGCAGCATCGCCAGTCGTTCGAGTCCTGCAGCAAAACCAATTGCAGCAGTTGGAGGGCCACCCAGTTCATCGATTAAACTATCGTAACGACCTCCGGCCAGCACCGTTCCCTGTGCCCCCAGCTGATCTGAAATAATTTCAAACGCGGTACGGTTGTAATAGTCCAGGCCGCGCACAATACGTGCATTGATCCGATAGGGGACATTCAATGCCTTAAGCCCGTCCTGCAGTCCGGAAAAGTGGGTTTCACATGCTTTGCACAGGTGGTGTATCATCTCCGGTGCATCCTGTAATTCGGCCTGACAGGTTTCCACCTTGCAGTCGAGCACGCGCATGGGGTTTTTTGCGATACGTTCGTTGCAGGTTTCACAAAGATTATCGGTACATTTATTCAAATAGCTTATCAGCGCATCGCGATAAGCCGGACGGCAGGCCGGGCAACCCAGCGAATTAATTTCCAGATTCAACTCAGAAATACCCAGTTCGGACAAGAAACTGTGAGCCATGGCCAGTACTTCAGCATCGTCCAGTGGTCCGTTGGCTCCGAATATTTCCACACCGATCTGCTGGAATTGACGTAAACGTCCTTTTTGAGGCCGCTCGCGTCGGAACATCGGGCCAATATAAAACCAGCGTTGGGTTCCGGCACGGGTTAAGCCGCCCTGCAGGTAGGCACGTACTGCACCTGCGGTGCCTTCAGGGCGGAGGCAGATGTTATCGCCGCCCTGATCTGTAAAGGCGTACATCTCTTTGGAAACAATATCAGTGATTTCGCCAATCGAGCGCACAAACAGTTCAGTTGGCTCCAGTATTGGCAGACGAACCTCGGAAAAGGCATAAGTAGCAAATACTTTGCGCGCTACTTCTTCAATGTGCCGCCAGACCAATACCTCTGCGGGCAATCCATCGTGAATGCCACGAATACTTTGTAAACGTTTACCCGCCATTCAGTTTTTCTCCGCCTGTTCGCGTATTATTGCTGCACGTCGTTCCACATCCTCGACCAGCTTGTCGATCATGTTCCCTGTTTTGATCTTCTCGGACTTTTCACCATCGCGATACATCATATGCACCGGGTAGCCCCCGGTAATACCCACATTCACTTCCCTGGCTTCACCAGGTCCATTGACGACACAGCCGATCACAGCCACATCAATATTTTCCTGGATATGAGACAAGCGCTGCTCAAGCTCTGACACGGTATCAATGACATTGAATTTCTGACGTGCGCAGCTTGGACAGGCAATCAGATTGACGCCGCGATGACGCAAACCCAGTGATTTGAGAATTTCAAATCCCACTTTAATTTCTTCTTCCGGTTCGGCAGCAAGAGATACCCGAATCGTATCGCCGATGCCATCTGCCAGCAGCAAGCCCAGTCCGATAGAAGACTTTACCGTACCGCCAAAACGACTGCCGGATTCAGTGATGCCGAGATGAAGCGGGTAAGTCACTTTTTCCGCCAGCTTGCGATAGGCCGTTACTGTCATGGGAATATTACTGGCTTTCAGCGATACCTTGATATCGTAAAAATCCATTTCCTCCAGAATATGGATATGACTCAGGGCCGATTCCACCATGGCATCGGCGCAGGGTTCGCCATATTTCTCATTCAGTTCTTTTTCAAGTGAACCGGCGTTTACCCCGATGCGGATTGAAACACCGCGCTCAGTCGCCTTTTTTACCACCCGCTCGACCCGTTCGCGTCCGCCGATATTGCCTGGATTAAGACGCAGTCCGTGTACCCCTGCATCGAGGGCCGCCAGTGCCATTTTATAGCTGAAATGGATGTCGGCAATGATCGGTACATCTGTCTGGGCCAAGATCTCCGGCATGGCCGCCGCTGATTCAGGATCGGGCACGGAAACGCGCACAATATCGGCGCCTGCGTGTGCCAACCGCTGAATCTGGTTCACCGTAGCATCAATGTCCGTTGTCAGTGTGTTGGTCATGGATTGCACGGCAATCGGCGCATCACCGCCGACACTGACTTTACCGACCTGTATCTGTCGGGTTTTATGTCGAGGTAAAACTATCGTATCCCGCATATAAGTCCTCTTTGGGCCTGTGACAACAGAGAATAAAATGAACGCGGGTTCATTTAGACTCTTGCAACAGGTTCAGACGTTCCTGTAACTGGCGTGCACGGCGCAGGGCTTCTACATATTCGGATTCGTCCGGTTTTAACATGACAGCTTTATCCCAGTATTGGATAGCACGATCCAGTTGTTCGTTGCGGAATGCTATACTGCCTTTGGAAAACATCGTAGCAGCTGATGTGGCCACCTTTCTCTGCACCTGATTCAACAGCTTATCGGCGTCTTTGCCGCCGTTTCGACGATAGATATGTGCAAGTTGTCTGGCTTTCAGTAATTCTCCGTTTTTCAGTGCCGCCTGTATCTGTTTGGCAGTGGCCGACTTGGTGTGGCTTGCCCGCTTGATCATGGAGGGTTTTTCGACCGCATTGGCTGCAGGCATGGTGGGGATTTTCAGAAATGCCGGCATTTTTCTTTTAATCGAAGCCAGCAGTGCCACGCCTTTTTTGCTATCAGGCTGCAGTCGCAGATAGGATTCAATTTCGATATAGGCTATTTCAGGCAGATCTTTGTGTAAAAAACGCATGGCTTCGCGAAATGCCAGGTTTGCCCTGTCATCCAGTCTGTCGTTGTAATGTTCGCGCATGCGCTCGTATACCTCGTCTTTTGGGCTAATGCCACTGGGCGGTTCATAGGCAGTAGCATAGGAAAACAGTGTGCGGTCCTCCTTCCTGCGC
Organism: Mariprofundus sp.; assembly: GCA_015485035.1. Classification (GTDB taxonomy): domain Bacteria; phylum Pseudomonadota; class Zetaproteobacteria; order Mariprofundales; family Mariprofundaceae; genus Mariprofundus. The sequence continues at coordinate 10,438 of WFUI01000159.1, read as the reverse complement.
TGCTGCAGTAGTTTCTCCAGTCGAAGCTGCCGGATTTTTTTCTGCATCTCTGCGTGTTTCTTTTTCATGGCCTCAGGCTTAATGGAGACGGCCCCGGCCTGATCGTATGCCCAGATTGCTTTTGACCACAGTTTCTTTTTCTCCAGATCTTTTGCGATGCGCAGATAATGGACGAAAAGACGTCTGCGTGCGGGCTCAATCTTTTGTTCCAGTAGTCGGTGGACTTTCCGGTAATCACGATCTGACTTGTCCAGTGCGAGTATTCGTGCTCTCGCCTGCATGATCCTGCCCCGTTTGAAGTCATGATTAATGGACTCGTATGTGCCCGTCATTCTGAATGTTTCACTGCCCTTGACCAGAAGGTTATCCAGGCTGCCTTTGTTTATCTGGCAGCCAGTCAACACGATGGTGGCAATTATGAAACAACTGAATTTGAACATGGATCAGGTATCTCCGGCAGTCTGGGGCATATTCTTCTCAGGCAGCGCGAGATTAAATGCTAAATCCACAACATATTCAATACTGTGAAGCAAGGACGGGTTGGAGACCAGTACCCGGCCGACTTCGACTTCCCGACTTACACCTTTTATATTTTGCAGCCCAAGGGGCTGGAAATCGAAACCTTCACCCAAAAGGTCGAATGTCTTTCGCGGCATGACCAATTCTCCACCATTGCCGATACTGCTCATGCGGGATGCCATATTCACGGCATCACCAATCACAGTATATTCCAGCCGCTGGGCTGCTCCAATATTACCAACGATGGCCTGTCCGCAGTTGAGCCCGACCCTGAAGCTGACAGGTTCGCCATCAGGCCGTTTTTTGCCCAGTTTCTGACAGGCCAGGTTTATTGCCAGTCCGGCTTCGGCCGCATGCCGGGCATGCTCTTTGTCATTGACCGGATGATTAAATACAGCCATCACTGCATCGCCTATATATTTGTCCACATGACCGCCATAATAGGCGATGACGCGATGGAACACCTCGAAATGGCTGTTCAGAAGATTGACCACACCTTCTGTTTCTATCGACTCTGAGAAAGAGGTGAAATGAACCATGTCCGCAAACAGAACCGAGACTTCCTGACGATGGTTTTTCACCTGAACATCACCGCTTTCAAACACTTCCTTGATAAGCTCCGGGTTAAGATACCGGGCGAATATATCGCGCAGCTCTTCCTTGTGTTCAAGCTCACTTGCCATGACATTGAACTGATACAATGCATCCGATAATTCATCATTGCCGCGCACGGGTAAACGAACCTGATAATCACCATCGGCAACCTTGAGCGCGGCATCACTCAGCATTTCAATAGGTCGACTCATACGCCCGGCAATCCAGAATACCAGAACACCCGATAGCAGTACCACGACTATGGCAGCCACAAAAATTTTCTGCCCGAGTTTATCGGCAATATTTTCCCACTGCTTTTCAGAAAAACGTACAGCGACTGTACCCATGGAAGTCTTGGCGTAGACCACGGATTTTGCGTACCATAACTGCTTTACCGGCAGACGTTTCACCGCGCTGCTTTTGACCAGTGCTTTCAGGACAGTTTTGCTGGGGGAAACAGAGCCAAGGGACTTTATTTTGCCATCGGGATACCGAATGACCACACTCAGTACAGTCGGTACCTTTTCCAGAAAACTATGAACCACGATATCTGTTTCCGTACTGCTACCAGACAGTAACGGCAACTTCAGTTCATCGGTTAGCCGATCTACCTGCAATTCGGCCTGAGCCGCCTGATTTTCCAGCCATGCATCGTGCTCTATATCAAGAATGATGAAAAACAGCACAATAATTGCGATGGTAACGGTAAAACCCACCAGTACCGACCAGCGCCAGCGAATCGGGATACGGGGAAGTTTGTTGGTTTCCCGCTCAGGCTTTTTCGCTTCTGGCAACAGATGTTCCGGAGATTTTAAATCATTGTTTTCCACTGCACTACTCTAACGAAAGTGCCTGTATGGGCAATGAGAGAAGTGCGGTCATAATACCTGTCAGGTGGACGGCCGGATGTTCTTTTCATTCTGTTGCATGGGGTGTAACAAAACCGGAATATGTTTGAATACTGTAATTTCATACTATTTTTATCCACTGCTGTATATATTTTGGGGCTGGAGGAAAAAGATGGCTCTTACTACGAAACAGCGAAAAGAACTCAAGGCAAAAGCGCATTATCTCAAGCCTGTTATCAGGGTCGGGCAAAAAGGGATTGGTGAAAGCCTGCTGCTTGAAACATCACAGGCTCTCGATACCCATGAGCTGATCAAGGTTCATGTGGCTCAGGATGACCGTGAAGCACGAAAACATTGTATGCAAGAGCTGGCAAGCAGCAGCGGGGCGGAACTGGTCGGGCAGATCGGGAAAGTCTGTATATTGTTCCGCCGGAATCCAGCTTCATGAGCCATACCGGCGATACGATCAGGCAGCTGCTGGAAAAAGAGTTTCACCCTCAATGTCTGCATGTTGAAGATGAATCATGGAAACATGCCGGCCATGCCGGCGCCAGCGAACATGGCGGCGGGCACTATGTTGTCCACATCAAATCAGAGCATTTTTCCGGATTGCCTCGCAGTCAGTGTCATCGCATGATTTATCGGGCCCTTGGGCCGCTGTTTCCCTCGGCCATTCATGCCTTAAGTATTCAAATAGATTCTGCGGACGAATGAAAACTGTGGTTTTATTCAGGAAAGCTCTGAATCAGTACAGGGTGCACTGCTTATCTTACGGTATGCAAGAAATCGTTACCATCTGAATACACAAAACGGCAAGCTGGCGAAGAGGGTTTTCCTTATGCGAACTCGGGCAGGATATCCGCCGGGAATACCGGTCCGTCGACGCAGACGCGGCGGTATTTTTCTTCACCATGCTCCATTGTTTTCACCACACAGCCGGCACAGCCACCGATACCACAGGCCATATATTCTTCGAGACTCAGGAATGCAGGTAAATTAAATTTACGGCTCAGTCTGGCCACGGCATGCAACATGGGGTGCGGTCCGCATGAAAGCAATATGCAGCGCGCCCGTTCTGTTTCAGACAATGCTGCAAGATAGTCACGCGCCAGGTTCGGCACATGCCCCTCATAACAACCATACAGACCGGCATTGGAAGCCAGCCTTGACGGAATGCCGCGCTCTTCCAGCGAGGTGATGGATAAAATTGTATTGCCGCTTATGCCGGGCAACAACATTGTCGAAGGTTTAAGGGCAAAGGGGAAAGCTACTTCAGAACCGGCAAATACCACGCAATCTGCTTTGTTCTGCAAAGCATCAGCAGCAAAAACCATCGGTGGAATGCCAACACCGCCACCGATCAGCACATAGCGCTTCGAAGTATCGGATAAATCAAACGGCTGGCCGATTGGCCCCAGCATCGGAATCACATCTCTGACGGCTCTCTCCGACAATAAGCGGGTGCCCTCACCGATCGCCTTGTACAGCAGATCAACCGTACCCTTCTCCGGGGCGGTTAACATAATCGAAATCGGCCGACGCAGCGCCCGCTCATCGGATACGCGCAGGTGGACGAATTGACCGGGTTGAGCGATTGCGGCGGTTTTCGGCGCATACAAACGCATCACGAACTGCTCACCCGGGTGGGTGATGTGGGCTAAAACCTTTGCCTGTTCCTCATAAATTTTATCATGCAGATTAGCCACGTACGTCACCAGCTGCATAAACGAGGTGGCCGGCTTTCAGGGTATGGGTCACCTGTCCGGTCATTTCCTTACCATGCCATGGCGTATTTTTACCTTTGGAAACCAGTTTATCGCGATCCACTGTCCATGTCGCATCCGGATCAAAGATAGTGATATCCGCAGCGCTCCCGATACCCAGTGTGCCGCTATCGAGTCCCAGCAGACTGGCCGGGTTGGATGTCATTTTGGCCAGCATCCCGGAGAGCGATAACACACCATCGCGCACCAGTTGCAGCGATACCGGCAACATGGTTTCCAGTCCGACAATGCCGAAGGCGGCGCAGGACAGGCCGCAGCGTTTGTCGTCCTCATGATGCGGCGCATGATCGGTGGCAATCACATCAATGGTGCCGTCCCGCAACCCTTCAATTACAGCCAGGCGGTCTGCTTCGGTTCTGAGCGGCGGGCTCATTTTGGCGTCGGCATTAAAGCCCAGTACTTCTTCTTCCGTCATGGCAAAATGGTGGGGTGCCGCTTCCGTAGTCACCTTTAAACCTTCAGCGCGGGCAGCGCGAACCAGTTCGACTGCGCCTTTGGATGAAATATGAGCAACGTGATAACGCGCATCGATGCGACGTGCCAGCATGATATCCCGGGCAATCATCGAATCTTCGCCCTCGACAGGCATGCCGGTCACACCGAGCTGGGTGGATACCCAGCCCTCATTGATTGCACCGCCTTTGGTCAGTGTCAGTTCTTCAGCATGTTGAATGATCATGAAATCGAAACTGGAAGCATATTCCAGCGCCTTGCGCATCACACCCGCATGCCAGATCGGCATACCATCGTCGGAGAATGCAACACAGCCGGCGCGTGTAAGTTCACGCATTTCGGTTAGTTCCTTGCCATCCAGGTTTTTTGTCACGGCGCCGATCGGATGCACATGACATAATCCCACCTGACGTGCCCGTTCGATGATCTGCAGCGCCACACCGGCATGATCGATATGCGGGCCGGTATTGGGCATACAACACATGGACGTAACTCCGCCGGCAACAGCGGCACGGGAACCGGATTCAATATCCTCTTTCCATTCCTGTCCGGGCTCGCGCAGATGCACATGCATATCAATCAGGCCCGGACATACGATGCTGCCATCGGCATCAATCGTGTTATCGGCAATGCCGTCAAATTTGCCTGTTCCTGCAATGCTGCCATCCTCAATCCAGAGGTCGCATACTTCGTCGATCTGATTGGCGGGGTCAATCACACGTCCGCCCCGAATAAGCAGTTGGGCCGTACTCATAATAAATTCCCCTGTACGTGCATGGCTTCCATGGCCATTTTCTTGCTGGGGCCAGGTCGTCCCAGATGCTGCTGGCCGCCGCACAGTGCGGTCAGTACCGCCATGCGTATGGCCACGCCATGTTCGACCTGATCGAGAATCAGGGCGCGGGCTGAATCGGCCACATCGGTGGCAATTTCCACACCGCGGTTCATTGGTCCCGGATGCATGACCAGACACCCGTCGGCAGCTGCTTGTAAGCGTTTGCGATTCAGGCCATAGGCTTCGTGATATTCGCGAATGGAAGGGAAACTGCAGTTATCGGTCAGGCGCTCGGTCTGCATGCGCAACATATACAGGATATCCGAGCCCGGAATCGCATCGTCGAACTCGTGAAATACTTCGCATCCGAAACGTTCAACCTCGGCCGGCATGAGCGTCTTTGGGGCGACAAGGCGCACCTGATAACCCATCAGTCTGGCCGCCAGCAAATGCGAGCGTGCCACGCGGGAATGGGCGATATCACCGACAATGGTCATTGTTTTGCCGATATAACCACCGGCGCAGCGCAGGGTGAGCAGGTCGGTGAGAATCTGGGTGGGATGTTCATGAGCACCGTCGCCTGCGTTGACTATCGAGGTATGGCCCAGATAGTCGGCCAGAAATTCACAGGCTCCGGAAACAGAATGGCGGATCACCAGCACATGCGGTTGCATGGCGGCCAGTGTCTGACCGGTATCGAGCAGCGATTCTCCTTTTTTGGTGGCGCTGGTGGATGCCGAGATATTGATCACATCCGCCGATAAACGTTTACCGGCCAGTTCGAAACTGGTGCGGGTACGGGTGGAATTTTCAAAGAACAGGTTGATGATAGTCTTGCCGCGCAATGTTGGCGCTTTTTTCAGTGGTCGCCGGTTGATATCAATGAACGATTCACCGAGATTCAATACATACTCGATCTGTTCCTTGTCCATGCCCGCGATGCCGAACAAATGTTGCAAAGGTCGCATTATTTCACCTGCCTTTGTTCAATATGCCATGTTTCAGAAGTAGTGATCAAATCCACCGTACAATCGGGGGGAGCTGCATGCAACAGGCCTGTGTTGTTGGCGCAGATCGGCAGTTGCCGGCCACCACGGTCCAGCAATACGGTCAGTCGAATGGAATCCGGACGCCCGTAATCGAACAATACATCCATTGCGGCCCGAATTGTTCTGCCGGTGTAGAGGACATCGTCGACCAGCCAGATATGTTTACCGCTGACATCAAAGGGTAAGTCGCTGGGGCGTACTTCAGGGTTCGGACCTATAGTATCGAGATCATCACGATAAAAACTGATATCGAGATTGCCACGGCATACGCTGTGGCCTGTTTGTTCCAGGCGCTGCTGAATGGCATCGGCGACTTTGGCACCGCCACGCTGGATACCGACCAGACAGATTTCAGTTGCTTCCGGCTGATCCGTCTCCGGATTTATTACTCGATCCGAAATGTGCTTCGCCATCTGGTCCAGTGCAGCTGCTACGGCCTGATGTTCGAACAGAATAACATGATTCATGTTTTCAACTCCGGGTGCGCCGACAGGAAATCTTCGAGGATCACTGCTGCGGCAGTCTGATCGAGCTTTGCCTTCACTCTCTTCTCGTTGAGACCCTGGGCGAAAAGACGTTCCTTGGCGGTCCAGGTCGACAGTCGTTCGTCCTGGAACGCAACAGGCAGTGAGCAAACGGTTTTGAGTTCCCGGATTGCTGCGCGTGCATCAGCCGCCTGCACGCCTTCGCTGCCATCCATGTTTTTGGGCAGTCCCGCGACAATGCCTCTGGAGCCGTATTCGCGGATCAGTTTGAGCAACTGTCTGGGCCAGCCCTGATCACGGCGATGCAAACAGGTCACGCCCCGGCAGGAGAAAGCCATGCGGTCACATACCGCCACACCGATACGTTTCATGCCGATATCCAGTGCAATCAGGGGCAGTTGTATGTGTTCAGGCATAGAATCAGGAACGGAATGAGCAGCATCGGGAGAAGCATCGGCTCCGGGGGCGAGCGTCACGGGATCAGTAGTTGAGCAGAATGCGGCTGTCATCAAATCCGAGATTCTGCAAGGTTTCCGTGCAGGCGTCTACCATGGCGCTCATGCCGGCCAGGCAGGCCACCGAATTGGTGCCGTCCAGAGCATCGCTTTGGAGCGCATGCTGAACATATCCGATCGGGCCGTCCCAGCTTTCATGTCCCATCTCCAGTGAGATGGAAACCTCGATATTGTGTTTGGCCAGTTCATCCAGTTCATCCGTCAACAACTGGTGCATTTCGGTGAGAAAACCGGCATAAATAACGACCCTGCCATAATCCTCACGGTGACGAAGAATGCTGAGACAAACGCTGTGCAATGGCGCAATGCCGGTTCCTGCACCGATCAGATAGACATTATTACCCTTGAACGGCGCCAGATCAAAACCTTTGCCCATCGGTCCTTCCACTTCGAGCTCGGCACCGATTTCGATATCACACAGATAGGACGACAATGGGCCGGCATCCTTGATGAAAAATTCGAATACCTCCGGATCTTCGGGGCCGGAGGCGATGGCAAAATAGCCGGGAGCCGGATCATTGATACCGGGCAAACCAATCAATACAAACTGACCCGGCAGAAAGGAAGCCAGCGTTCCGGTCACCGGTTCCAGCGTCAATTTGATCACAGTATCCTTGCAGTCTGCCGCGGTTTTTCGGATATTTTCTTTCACCCGCATTCGATATGTAGAAGAGTGTTGCACCAGAATATCGCCCTCCGAACTCTTGCCCGGAAATTCTGTCAGACAAGGGAGCTGTATTGGATAGAATGGGAGCCCAAGATGCAAGCATCAAAATGCCTTGAATTAAGAATTTCAGCGGCCGATATCGCAGAGGACGCTTTTGAGTCCCTGACCGAAGAACTCGGGGCCGTTGGACTGGCCGAAGAAACCGATGTCGATTCAGCATGTACAGAACGTGTTGCCTGGTTCCCTGTCAATGATAACGAAGCTGATTTACGCCGGCAGATCAGTGCTGCCCTACTGGCTGAAGGGCCGGCATCCGAAAGCATTACGTTCAACACACTGGAACAGCAACACTGGGAAACAGCCTGGCAGAAAGACTGGCAGGCCATGCCGGTTGGAAAAAACCTGTGGGTGCGTCCGTCCTTCTGCGATGCGCCGACCGACGGGCGCATTGATATTGTGCTCGATCCCGGTATGGCTTTCGGCACCGGCACACATCCGACCACGCAACTTTGTCTGGAGGCTGTTGAGCGATTCTGCACAGAACAGTCACCTGCCACCTTGCTCGATATGGGTGCCGGTTCCGGGCTTCTGGCCATTGCCGCGCTGAAACTGGGGGTGAAATCCGCGCTGGCTATCGATATGGAAGAGGATTCAGTGCAGGCATGCCACACCAATGCCGCCATCAATGACGTTCATCTGGATGTGAAGCTGGACGATACCCCGCCGGATCAGACGTATGATCTGGTCGTTGCCAATATCCTCGCGGCCCCACTGGTCTGGATGGCCAGGGAATTAAGCGCCACGGTTGGCGACCACCTGATTCTTTCCGGCCTGCTGACTACGCAGGTGGATGATGTTGCTGCTGCCTATATTGCCGAAGGCCTCAGCGAAACCCGTCGTGATCATCAGGGCGAATGGGCTTCGGTTGAATTGAAACGCTGATTTTTTTTACAGTGTGCAATAAAATCAGCTTCTCCCCGGAGCGCTGTGCTGAACCCAAATGGCAGGGGCGGGTTTCTTTGTTTCCAGTCTGTTCAGCCAGCGCTGCCAGAGCATGTAGTAGCGATGTTCTGAAACATCATCAAAATCATTGTGACCGCCGGGCAGGGTGCCGCGCAGTTTCGGGCCGGGATGGGCGGCGAAGACACGCTCTGCCATGCCATCGGGAATAATCTCATCCGATTCGGCGCTGATAAGCAATAGAGGCACGTTCGATTTTCGCACGGCAGCTTCGGTATCCAGCTGTGTTTTCACAAACCAGCGTAACGGCAGCCACGGATAATATGCTTCCGACATATCGGGAATGCTGGTAAACGGTGCTTCCAGTGCCAGCCCGACAGGGTTCACTTCTGCCGCCAGTTTTGCCGCTACCGCGCAGCCCAGACTGCGACCGGCAATGATGATGTTGCCCGGATTTAATCCGTAATGATTCACCAGTAACGACCATGCGGCTTTTGCATCGGCATTCAGCCCGGTTTCATCCGGTGCACCCTCGCTGTGGCCGTAGCCACGGTAATCAAAAGCGAATACCGCCAGCCCCAGCATATGCCAGCGGCGATACTGGCGGATGCGATTACTCATATTGCCGCCATTGCCGTGCAAATGCAGCAGTGTGAACCGGGCATGTGCATGCGGCATATACCAGCCGTGCAGCATGGTGCCATCGCCGCTTTTGAAGCTGACATCGCGGAACACAAGCCCCGCATCTTCCGGTGTTTGCACCACTTCCCGGTCCGGGAAATAGAGGTAGCCATTTTCAAAGTTCACCATGTAGGCCACGGTACCACCGATGCCGAGCAGCAGGATCACGAACAGTCGAAGAAGAATTTTCATGCCCCGAGTCTAGCGAGGAATATGCCGGCTGTATCTCCACAGCGTTTGACCACACAGTGAAACACGGCGTGACCATTCGCTAAAGCCGGTGCACTTGCAGCCTGAATTCACCCTTTGAATAATTTCCTGTTTTTGATTAATCTTAGAACAGGGGGATTTCCCTATGTCTGTGATTAAGGAAACTTACGAGCTTAACGCTTCGCCCGAAGCCGTCTTCGATCTGATCAATGAAGTTGAAAAGACATCCGACTACAGTGATTTTCTTCAGGGCGTGCGGAAGATCGGGCCGGATATCTATCGCTACACTGTTAATATTGCAGGCATTCCGCTTTCATGGGATGCCAGAGTGTGCGAACGCAGACGTCCCGAATGTATTGCCTGGGTATCGGTACGCGGCATTACCCTGGCGGGTTCTTTCACGCTCAAGCCGGTTCCTGCCGGCACGATGGTTTTCTTTAACATGGAATACAATATCACAAACCGCTTTCTGGCCATGGTATTGAGGCCTTTTATCCCGCCACTGGTCAGGGCCGTTGCATCAGAGATTATCGCTCATATCAGGCAGCGACTTTAGCCCGAACGTTCGCTGATCCGAAACCAACTCAAATCAACCTGATTCGAAACGAACGACCCTTCAATTTACCTTCACCCAGTTTTTTCAGTGCGATTTTCACGCTGCCCCGGCTCACCGCCACATAAGCCCAGTTATCGAAAATATGGATTTTGCCGACCTGTTTGCCCGAGATGTCGCTACCTGCAGTCAACGCACCCAGAATATCGCCGGGACGCAGTTTTTGTTTCTTGCCTCCACCAATTTGCAGGGTTGCCATCAGTGGTTTGTCGGGGCGTCTGTTTAGCAGGCTGATTGCCGGCAACGGTTCGCTGGTGATGGTGTGCCCGATAAAATCACTGAGTC